>JABJBS010000170.1 GCA_018668695.1 Deltaproteobacteria bacterium | reverse complement strand
GGCTGGTTCAATAAAGAAATCAAAAGCATGGAAGACCTCAAGGGTTTAAAGATGCGTATCCCGGGTTTGGGTGGTGAAGTTCTTAGACGAGCAGGCGGGTTACCCGTGATGTTGCCTGGCGGGGAAGTCTTTACCGCGCTGCAAACTGGAGCCATCGATGCAACAGAGTGGGTTGGTCCTTATAACGACCTTGCCTTCGGTTTTTTTAAGGCAGCGAAGTATTACTACTACCCAGGTTGGCATGAACCGGGCGCAACCCTTGAGATGATGATCAACCAAAAGGCCATGGCTGAACTACCAAGTGATCTGCAGGCGATTGTCCGGGTGGCTGCTCGAGATGCTAACCAGGATATGCTTGATGAATTTACGGCTCGAAACGCCTCAAGCCTCGATACTTTGGTGAACGAGCACAAAGTAGAGCTTCGTCCTTATCCAGATGAAGTTCTTAAAGAACTCTACACCCTCTCAGGACAAGTGGTCGAAGAGGAAGCCAATAAAACGGAAATGGGTAAGAAGGTATACGCGTCATTTAAGGCATTTCGTGACAGCATCGCAAAGTATCATGATATTACCGAGCGGGCTTATATCAACGCTCGTCACCGGGATTAATCTCTAAGCATCTAGAATTATTAGAAAATAGAAACTCTCTCCTCGTTTCGGGGGCAGGACTATACCTTATATATAGGCGGAAATTTTCCCGCCAAAAGGTAGATTTGCGCTTAAGATCTTGCAAAAACCATTATTCTTGCGGATTTAACTAGACAAACTTGGTTTGCGCGACTACACGCAGCCTCAGAGATACCGGGCAAATGTCCAGCAAAATCAAAGGCTGGTAAAAGTTGCTCACAACGATTCCCTTTGCCGATTTTGTTAGACGTTTTACCGAAAGTAAGAACTATGTGTTCATTCTCAGATCTAGGACTCCCCGAAGCATTAACTCAAGCCCTTAGCGAGATTGGTTTCGAAAAACCAACTCCCGTTCAGGAACAAGCTATTCCAGTCGCTCTTAATTGCGAAGAGGGTATGGTTGTTGTTGCTAAGACCGGTACAGGTAAAACTGCTGCCTTCGGTCTTCCACTTTTGGCCCGCACTCAGGGTGGTCGCCGACCATCTGGACTTATTCTTGCTCCAACACGTGAGCTGGCTTGCCAAATCGCTGATGACCTTCGTAAATTCTCGGTCCACATGCCTAAAACACGGGTTGTGACTGTTTATGGTGGTGCAAGCATCTCCTATCAAATGAACGAATTAGACCGCGGTGCAGCTATTGTTGTTGCAACACCGGGTCGATTGCTCGACCTCGCCAACCGCGGAGCCGTGAAATTAGACCAAGTAGAATTCCTCGTACTTGATGAAGCAGACGAAATTCTACGTATGGGCTTCCAAGAAGAACTCGACCAGATTCTCAAGGCGCTGCCTGACAACCACCGCACGTGGCTTTACTCGGCAACGATGCCTCGCGGAGTTATGTCGATTGCTCAGAAGTTTATGCAGGGTCACGAACGTATCGATGTACAGAGCAAAGAAGAAGTTTCTTTGATGGAGCACGTGGTTTACGAAATTCCGCCAAAGGCTAAGTATCGCTCGCTCGTACGCTTGGTTGATGCCAATCCAGATATGTACGGCATCGTATTTTGCCGAACCCGTCGTGATGTTCAATCACTCCACGAGTCACTCATGGGTGATGAGATTACGAGCGTTGCATTGCACGGTGATTTAAATCAAAGCCAACGTGACTACGTGATGAATCAGTTTCGTCAGCGCCGGGTAACATTACTCATCGCTACAGATATCGCAGCTCGCGGTATCGATGTGGACCAAATTACTCACGTTATGCACTTTGACCTTCCAGAGTCATTCGAAGCATATACTCACCGTTCGGGCCGTACCGCTCGTGCTGGTCACACCGGCCGCTCACTTTTGCTCTTAGAGCCACGTGACCGAGGTCGTGCTCGCCGTATGGCAAATATGTTGAAGATTCGTTTCGACGTTGAGGAACTTCCAAAGTCCAACCAAGTATTCGCAGCTCAAATCGACAAGCTCTATGAGCGTATGGTTGGAAGCTCTGAAGTAGAGGCAGATCTTGAAGATGCCATGGGTATTGCCATGGAGCGTTTCGAGGGATTGAGCCGGGAAGACATGATTCGCAACCTATGTATGCAGGGACTTGCACGTTACACGCGTCCATTTAGACGCCGTGACATCATCGACTCGTATGCCCAAGGTGGTGACCGTGGTCAGGCAAGAGACTCTGGACGCCGAGAACGAAACGAAGGTGACCGTCCACGTCGCGACGCTCGTCCACAGAATGACCGCAATGAACGACCAAGTCGTGAAGACTTCGCACCACGTCAGGCGCGTGGTGATCGTTATGACCGAGGTGAGCGTCCTCAGCGTCCACGTCGTGATGACTTTTCTCAGCGAGATGCAGGTGGTCGTGGAGACCGTCCTCAGCGTCCACGCCGTGACGACTTTTCTCAGCGCCCAGGCCGAGAAGATTTCAGAGCAGACCGTCCACAGCGTGACGTACAATCAGTTCGCGAAACACCAAGAAGAACTCAACGCGTTGACCAAGCTGCTCGACGTGAAGACCGCGTAGCTGCTCGGGCAGCTCGTCCAGAGGTAGCGCCACTTCGTCCCGGACAACCACAGCGTATTACTGTGAATGCTGGTTCTAAGAATGGTTTACAAGCTGATATGCTCCAGGGTCTGCTTTCAAAAGGCAGCCTGGGCGGCGAAGTTAGCAAGATTCGCATCGATGGCGATGTTGCTAGCTTCGATGTTAATGCACAGCATTCAGATGCTGCACTTCGAGCATTCAAGGGATTCAAACTCGACGGCAAGCGCGTGAGTGCACGCAAGCATGCCGGCTGAGTTTTAAGAGTCTATTCTAATCGCGGGGCCAGCCGGGTGGATACCACCGGCCTGGCGGCTCCCACTTTCCTTCATCATTTTGAACAGTCATGACATGGACGCCAGATTCTGTGACGGCCATAGTGTGCTCGTACTGAGCCGATAACTTTCCATCCCCAGTAATAGCGGTCCACCCATCATCTAAAACGATGCTGTCAGGAACTCCTGCATTAATCATTGGCTCAATCGTAAAAGTCATTCCGGGGCGCAGCCGAAGACCACGGCCTGCTGTCCCGTAATGTCTTACTTCAGGCTCTTCATGGAAGGTACGACCGATTCCGTGTCCCACAAAGTCACGAACGACTGAATAACCCATTGGCTCAACGTGAGATTGAATGGCGTGGCCGATGTCTCCGAGCCGAGCACCTGGTTTGACTGCTTCCACACTGCGTTTTTGGGCTTCAAGAGTGGCTACCAGCAGAGCCATGGTCTCATCGGATACTTCACCCACAGGAATTGTACTGGCGTTGTCTCCGTGAAATCCCTCGACAATAAGCGTCACATCAACTCCAACAACATCACCTTCGTGAAGGACATGGTCCTTGTTGGGTATACCGTGGCAAATGACTTCATTTACCGAGGTACAAATGCTCTTAGGAAAACCGTTGTAATTCAGTGGAGCGCAAACAACGCCGTGCTTTTGGGCGAACTGAACCTGAAGGTCGTCGATGTCTTGGGTGGTCATTCCGGGAACGACTTGATTGATGATCCACTCAAGGCATTCAGAGGCAAGCTTGCCAGCTGCCTGCAAGGACTGCAGCTCGCGCTTACTTTTGAGTTGAACTTGACGTTTGCGATTGCGAAAAACCATAGGTTTTCTCCAGAAGTTTAAGAAGCGTCGGCTTGTGCGTAGGCTTGAATACGTTGCACCATTGAATTGAGGCCATTGGCTCGGCTGGGACTTAAATGTTGATCCAAACCAAGCTCTTTAAAGACGGCTTTGGCATCAACGCTGAGAATTTCTTTAGCGCTCTTGTTTGAATACATCATGAGAATAATGCTCAATAAACCTCGAACGATGTGTGCATCGCTGTCGGCATTGAATTGCAGTAGGGCATCCTGCTTATCACAGACTAGCCAAACCTGACTCTGGCACCCACGAACCAAGTAGTTTTCCACCCGGTGCGCTTCTTCAAAATCGGGTAGTTTACGTCCCAATTCGATGATGTAGCGGTATCTGTCTTCCCAATCACCGAGAAGTTCGAAGTTTTCAATCAGTTCTTCGATGTCCATATGTTTATCCAAACCTGTTCGAGCCTTGCGGGCACCTATGTGAACTACACCAATTTTGCAATGCAAGTAAGGGGCTGAAGTGGGGTAGACGAGTGAGAGAGGCTGGATTCTTGGCAAAAAAAAACCGGACTCAAGGTCCGGTTTTTCTAAGTTCGTTGTAGACTCAATTACATGACTTCGTGCGATAAGCACTGTGGAAGCCGTGGGTCATTAACTGGTACCATCTTCTTGCCTCGGGCAATCATGAAGACGGTTCCTGCAAAGATACCGGCGATGCCGATGGTGCAGGTTAGGTCCATGAGGCTCCATGGAATGACTTCGATGTTACCGTGTCCGTGGCCCGCTGCATTTGGCATCACAAAGTAGTAGATGTCCATCCACTGCATGGCGAGTAGCCAAAAAGCCCAGAACTTCAGAATCTTCACACGTCGTTTGGCGTGACGTGAAATCAGACCAACGAATGGGATAAAGAAGTGTCCGGCAATCAGAACACGCGTGTAAGTTTCCCACTCTCCGTGAGTTCTTACCTGAAACCAGTCGGTTCCTTCCGGCATGTTGGCATACCAGATCAGCATGAACTGGCTGAACCCGATGTAGCCCCAGAAGAATACGAATCCGAAGAGCAATTTACCCATGTCGTGGTAGTGCTCCTGCGTGACCAAGCCGTTTAGCTTACCGTTACCCTGAATAGTGAGGTGAACGATGCTCAACACAGCCATGCAGCTCATGAACGCGCCGGCGAAGTAATAGACGCCAATCATTGTGCTGATCCAGTGATAGTTCAGCGCCATGATGTAATCTACGGCCGCGAAAGTCAGCGTCAATGCGAAGAAAATCATCGCAGGTGCCGAGACATTCTCGCGCAAGTTTGTAAGGGCGTTATCAGCCTTGGCATCTTGCTTCAGAGAAATCTTCAGCATGAACCAAGCAAGGACGCTCCAAAAAGCGAAGAAGAATAACGCTCTGACCGTAAAGAACCCAACATTGAGGTAGGGCTCTTTCACGTGCAGGAAGTGATCTGTTTTGGCCAGTTCATGGTCGTTCCACGTAAATAGGGAATGACTTCCCATTAACGTTGATACGAGAATTGGCAAAAAGAGCACGAACATAACCGGTAGGGCAGCTGCGATAAACTCAGCTTGTCGGCGTATGACTACGCTCCAACCGGCACGTGTGAGGTGCTGAAGGGTCACAAAAAAGAGTGTTCCCAACCCGATGCTCAGGACATACATAAATCCTACGAGGTACGAGTATAGAAATCCCTTCCAGTGGTCATCGTGTGTTTGGCCTAAGTAAACACTTATTCCAAGAGCAATTGCTCCCACGATATAACAAACCTTCATGAGACTGGCCGCTTTGGGGCCTACGGTAATTTCTTCTTCTGTAAATTCTGGTGTCTTATGAGCACCCATCGTGATCTCCGTCTCTATTGCAACTGAGAACGCTTGTCGGATTCTACATCATCAAGCTTGGCATACTGGCTTCTTTGAAGAGCTCGGATATAGGCTACAACCGCCCACCGATCAGCTTCTGGTAATGCATGGCCATAGCCCTGCATGTTCCTGATGCCATTAGTAATTGTATTAAAGAGTTTACCGTGCGGTTGGCTACGGACATGGTCTTGGTGAAGTGAACTTGGTGCAACCCATGTTGGGTGCTCGTCCGCTTTGCTCTGAACCTTCCGATGAACCATTCCGTCTCCATATCCGGCTGACCCGTGACACGGGGAGCAGCTGATATTGAAATTCTTCTGGCCTTGTTCGAGAAGCCCAGCGGTCACGACAATATCCTTCGGAAAGGTGTCTGCCCACTGACCATCAACGACGCCGCGATAGAAGTGGTCGTCTTTGTTCAGCTCACCTTCAGCGATGGTACCGGCCACTGCATAACGCATAGCCCGACCGTCTTTGAAGATGGTGTTTTCTGTTTGTGTCTTGAACTTCTTCTGGAAATCCATGTTCGGGTTCGGGTGAATTCGTGGCATTTCCTTGGGTACTACGCGGGCGTACGCGATGATTGCCAAAGGAATCAGCCCTGCAACAAACCCTGCAACTGCAGCATTCTTGATAAATTCCGGGATGGCAGCGCCAACATGAGAATCATCTTCAACCACTTGAACTGAGACAGCCTTATTCTCGCTAAAGAACTTCTTCAAGCCGGCCGCATCGTAGCGGGGGTCGGCAGCTTCAATGCAGATAAAGTATCGGTCATCGGTTGCCCGTGCGAACTCTTTAACTTTGAAGAGTGGGTTGTAGAACCTTGGCAGCCCATTCACGATAAGCGTCGAAAAGAACGTCGTTAACGCCGCAAAGAGAATGGTTAATTCGAACATGACCGGTACGTTGGCCGGTAAGCTGAATATCGGCTTGCCCGAAAGCATGTACTGATAATCGTAAGCGTTCATCCAGTATTGAAGACACAAACCAGTAAAGGTACCTGTTATCCCCATACAGAAGATGAGCCACGGTAACTTCGTTGGCTTGATACCCATCGCCGGGTCAATGCCGTGAATTGGAAACGGAGAGTAGCTGTCCCAACTGGTGTAACCACCGTCGCGCACTTTCTCACACGTTCTTACGATATCGGTAACATTCTCGAACTCAGCGAGAACACCAAAATCTTTGAATTCTTCAGAATTTGTACTCATTGGTTGTACTTTCTTCGTCTTAATCAATGGTCTGCTGGGTGAACATGAGACTCTTCGGTCATCGTCTTAACTTCCGCGATGGCAATGATTGGTAGCCAGCGAAGGAAAAGTAGGAACAACGTAGAGAAGAGTCCGAAACTTCCGATGAGCATCATCAAGTCCACCGGGGTGGGCGAGAAGTACGCCCAGCTTGATGGAAGAAAGTCGCGGCTCAGTGAGCTTACGGTAATAACAAATCGCTCGAACCACATGCCGATGTTGACGAAGATTGTAACAATCCACATCGCCCAAGGCGTTCGACGCATATACTTGAACCAGAAGACCTGCGGGCTGATAACGTTGCAGCTAACCATAATCCAATAGGCCCACCAGTAGGTACCGAAAGCACGGTTGACGAATGCAAAGCTTTCGTAGTTGTTGGCGCTGTACCAAGCCATGAAGAATTCCATCGCATAGGCATAGCCAACCATGGTGCCTGTCACGAGAATAATCATCGTCATGTTCTCGAGGTGACGAGTTGTGATGATGTGCTTCAGGTTAAAGAAGTGCCGTGCTGGAACGGAGAGCGTAATTACCATGGCAAAACCACTGAAAATCGCGCCAGCAACAAAGTAGGGTGGGAAGATAGTCGTGTGCCAACCAGGAATCTGTGAGGTTGCAAAGTCAAAAGATACAACGGAGTGAACCGATAGAACCAGTGGCGTCGCAAGACCGGCTAGAATCATGTACGCACGCTCATAACGGTGCCAGTGCCTTGCAGAGCCTGTCCAACCGAGAGAGAAGATGCCGTATCCAAGTTTACAAAACTTGGTACTTGCACGGTCACGCAACGTTGCGAGATCGGGAATCAAGCCGAAGTACCAGAAGAGAAGTGACACGGTTGCATACGTACCAACCGCGAAAACATCCCAAAGCAGTGGGCTTCGGAAGTTAGGCCACATCTGCATTTGGTTTGGCAGAGGGAAGAGCCAGTAAGCTGCCCAAACTCGGCCAACGTGAATACCGGGGAATACTGCTGCGCATACAACCGCAAAGATAGTCATTGCTTCCGCAAAGCGGTTGATACCAGTTCGCCAGTTTTGGCGGAATAGGTAGAGTACAGCTGAAATAAGAGTACCGGCGTGTCCAATACCAACCCAGAATACGAAGTTAACGATAGGCCAACCCCAACCGACTGGGTTGTTGTTACCCCAAACGCCAACGCCTTCCCAAAAGAGCCAAGCAATGTTGACAAAAAGCATCAACATGACCGGGACTGCAATGAGGAACATGATCCACCAGTTACGGTTTACCTTTTCCACTTCGGCAATCGAGCAAACGGCTTCCGTGATATCGGAAATGCTGGTTGCGCCAAGTACCAGTTGTGCACGTGCAGTTGGATCGGTCGATGTATTATCGAGTTCTTCTTCTGTAAAGCTAACAGAGCTCATTGATCAACCCTCACTCAGTTCAGGGTTTGTATTGCGGATGCGTGCGAGAAACTCGGTACGCGGCTTAATATTCAGTTCGGCCAACATTGCATAAGAGCGGTTTGACGCGTGCATTTTAGCAACCTGACCATTTTTGTTGTTCAGATCGCCGAAATCAATTGCTTTCGAAGCGCAGGCATCTTGGCATGCAACGGTTATGTTTTCAGTATCCATTGGCCGGTTTTCGTTACGAGCGTCATGCCGTGCCGCGCTGATACGCTGAACACAGTAGGTGCATTTTTCCATAACACCACGGAAGCGAACTGTAACTTCTGGGTTGAAGCCCATTGTTTTGACCTTATTAACGGGGTCTTTCAGTTCTTCATGGTAGTTGTGGTAGTTGAAGCGACGTACCTTGAATGGACAGTTGTTCGCGCAGTATCGAGTACCGATACAACGGTTATAAACCATGTCGTTCAAGCCTTCTTCACTGTG
>JABJBS010000169.1 GCA_018668695.1 Deltaproteobacteria bacterium | reverse complement strand
GATGAATCACTGGAGTCAGCTGGGTTACTCGGGTCACTGGACGAAGCAGCGTCGGTAGGGTCACTCGAATCGCTGATCTCTGCCGGGTCAATGGCGTCGCTATTATTTGAGTCGTCTTCATCGCTGCCGCAACCAGTCACGGCGAGTGCGACGGTGAATAGAACTGGGGCGAGTAGTCTGGTTATACGCATCTTTTTCTCCTAACGACTTAGAGAACCTAGGTTCGACTATGGGTTATAGATGAGATCAGTAAATCCTAACCGGCGCAAGCCAGACTTGGGGTGCTTATTGTTTCGCCTTTGGGTAGGTTTTGCAGCCTTTCGGGCATGGATATACCCCGGCGAGCATGTAGCGACCGGGAATGATCTCCATAAGTTTATCGGGATGAACCTTGCCACGGGCTTCACAACCGCAATAAAGCAGGCAGTGAACACCGACCTTATTCGGGCTTAGTGGCGTGACGCCGTAAACACTCACAACAGGTTGCAATCCCATGGTGAAGCCTAGCATGAATGAGCGTATGATACCCTTGGAGAAACTTTATGAATGTTAATGCGGTGCATCATGTGGCGATCAAGGCCTGGGATGTTGAGGTGTTGAGTGCATTTTATCAAGAAGTCTTAGGGCTGGTTTTCGAGCGGGAATTTAAAGATGATTTCGGGCTACGTTCGGTTTGGCTGCGGTTTGGGACCGGACGCCTGATGATTGAGCGCAGTGAAGAAGGCGGCGTCACCAACCGTAGTTTTGGATCGGATCCTATCGGCTACCATCTCGTGGCTTTTAGCATCGAACCGGCGGAGCGAGAGGCTTGGCGGCAAAGGCTAGAGTCGGCCGGATGTCCGGTAATTGAAGAAACCGAACATACGCTATATTTCCAAGATCCTGAAAGCAACCGTTGCGGCCTTAGTACTTGGCCAGCTTAATTTTCACCATATTCTGATGGCCTGGCCACTTGTGCGTTCGCGTCCACTTTTATATCGGGCATTATGAGTTGGAAGTTACCAGATTATTGGCGTGAAAACGCGCATGCGACCAAGCCCCGTGGTGAGTTTCGGGGTTTCGGATTGTCGGCTCGCCTAGAAGCAGTGGCGGGTTGTGTAGGTATTGGTGCGCGCGTTATTGACGTTGGAACCGACCATGGACTCCTTCCAATTGCTTTGATTGGCAGTGGTCGAGCGTCTTTTGCAATCGCAGGTGATTTACGACCTGACCCTTTGAGCGTCGCGGCTTCTAATGTTCGCCGGTTTCGAAAAGAGGAAAAAGTAGAGCTTCGCCTAGCTGATGGGCTTGAGGCTCTAAAGCCGAATGAAGCCGATACCGTTACGATTGCGGGTATGAGTGGTGAGCGCATGGTAGAAATCCTGCTCGCAGTGGACCTAGAGAAATTAGGCGTCTCACGGATTATTGTTCAGCCCAATTCCGACCAAGTAGAGCTTCGGCAGAAGATGACCCTGGCGGGCTGGGAGGTCGTGCATGAGCGACTCGTTGCCTGTGGGGGGCGGATGTATGTTGTGATAGTACTGGAGGCTGCCGGCGAGGACCATTCCATCACGCAGGATGATGCTTGGGTGGGGCCAATCTTGAAGAACCACCCAGCCGATCCCCTCTACAGAGCATGGTGCGATGTTATGCGAGGTTTACTTACCAAACGCGTGAATGGATTAAGTCGTGGCAGTCCAGGCTCCATAGAACTTGAAAAGGGGCGCGCTCAGCTGGCCGCCTTCGAAGCGTTGGACACCGATAAAACGAGCTGATTGTCGGTTTTGTTCGCTGGCTTAGAACTCGCTGAAATTGATACACTTTTAAACGTGGTTCACCTTTACCAGCCGACGGTTAGGTTATGGTCGAGAGTTCAAGGAACGCTTATGTTTGGCTCTAAGGCCCTACAATGGATTTTTCTACTTTGCTTGTTGGCGAGTTGTGGCGTTGAAGATGCGTCTCGGTACTCTGTTGGGGGCGCAGTGGACCTTCGCGGTATCGGAGTGAACAAGATGCCACTCGCACTTGAAGGCGACTGGTTTGTGCATGCAAATCGATTTGTAGGTCCCCAAGATCCTGATTACCCTAAACCTGATCTGATACTAAAAAATCCTGAAGATTTGGTCGGATTGCCCTACGGCAAAGAACTCACCCTGGGACCCAAGGACACGGCTACGCTCTCGATGCGTTTGCGTGTTTCGGATCCAGGCATGGGGCACCAATGGGCACTGCTCTTACCCAGATCTTATTCGTCTTCGCGGTGGGTGATTCATGGCCGGGACGAAGATGGGACTGCGATTTCAAGCAAGTCTTTGTCGCTTGGTAATGTCGCAGACGAACAGCTGAACATTAAACCCTCTCGAGAAGACGGCTATCTAGTATTCTCTTTCCACGGATTTGTTGATGTTGGTGTAGAACTCGCGAATCGGCATTCCCATCGTCTTGGGATTGAGCGTCTACCGGTCTTTGGCACCTTCGAACAACTTCAAGTTCTTCGCTTAAAATACGTTATTTGGAACGCCGCGCTGATCGGGTTGTTACTTGTGATTGGGTTGTATCATTTTGCTATCTTCTTCATGCGTCCAACAGAGTCAGCGCCGTTCTGGTTGGCGCTACTCTCACTTGTGTCCGCTCTTTGGATTTCGCTTGAAAGTGGTGTCTTGGAATTGGCTTTTGCTGAGCCATTAGAGTTTGTCACGGCGCTCAGAATACAGGCGCTTTGTATTCCTGTGGTTGGGCTATCGGCTTTGATTCTTTTAGCGAGCCTGGGCGCGGTAGAGATTCATACTCATTGGCGTTCGGCAGCTATGGGCGTAGCGACATGTTTAGCGGGAATGTCTCTTGTTGCCGAGCCGGCTGCTGTGGGTGGTTTCCTGGTTCCAATAGGTATCGCTTTCTGTGCGCTCGCGGCTTGTCTTTGGGCCATCTTGTGTTTGATTCGGCCATCTTTTGGCGAG
>JABJBS010000168.1 GCA_018668695.1 Deltaproteobacteria bacterium | reverse complement strand
GAGAAGCGGCAGCAAAGAACTCTCGTAAACCAGAAATCATGGCCGATGCCGCACATGTAATTCTTACGCGAGACAGCAAAGAATTCACGGGGCAGTTCTGCATAGATGATGACGTACTGAAGTCAGCCGGCGCAACCGATGCCGACTTGGAAAAGTATTCCATGACTCCAGGTGCAGACTTACTTCCAGATTTCTTCGTTTAAGCAAGTCAAAAAAAACGGGGCGTTGAATGCGCCCCGTTCTTATTTGTCTCATCTTAACTTGATTCTTAGCCTAGCTTTTCAAGCTCAACCATTCTCAAATACTTAGCCCGACGAACCCAGGTAGTTTTATCTGGAAAGTCTGCTTCCGGTTGTGGATCACCCGTTTTAAGGCCCATGGACCCCGTCGCGTAGGCGATGTCGGCAATGCTCGCATCAAGTGTTTCACCGGACCGGTGAGAAATCACACACTTCATACCTGCGCTTCTCGCACGTTTCATGACTTCGAAAGTTCCAGACATGCTACCGTTTTGATTCACTTTCACGAGAATCGCAGTTGCCGCTTTTATTGCAATGCCTTGCTCCAGACGTGGAAGCTGAGTCACGAAGAGGTCATCCCCAATAGTCACAACATCACGCTTGGTTAACTCTGCCGTAAGCACTGGCCAAAAGTCCCAATCGTTTTCATCTAAGCCATCTTCAACCGAAAGCATGCAGCCTTCGTATTTATCAACAAGGCCTACAAGGTAATCAACCATCTCTTGGCTTGAAATCGACTTGCCTTGAAACTGGTAGGTTTTGTTTTCGGCGTTATAGAAAGAGGCCGCGGCAACATCGAGGGCAAGTTTCACATCTTTACCGGGCTCGTACCCTGCGGCTCGAATAGCATCAAACACGTAGCCAAATGCTTCAGTGCTGGACCCAAGGCCTTTAACTGAAAAACCGGCTTCATCCGCGCGGGTTAAAACATCAGCTGAAAACTTCTCAGTGAGAATTCCCTTGAGAGCAAAATCAATCTTATCGCCCATTTCAAGCGCTTCAGCATAAGTTGCCGCACTTGGAACGACCATGATTTCCTGAATGTCTATCCGGTCTTCACCCAGAGTCTCACCCTCTTTGAGAGCATGGAGACCGCCGTTGAAGATATTCATGAGAAAGCCAACAGTACCGTCGGATGCCAACTCAGTCTCATTCGCGTTGATGTATTGACTAAGCTCTTGCTTGTGAAGAGCAGCAGCTGCCTGCCAGAGCGCTCGTGATACAGGCAGAACAGCGTTCGCGCCGAGTGTCGCGTAATTCTCACCAGATTTTTCGATGATAAGTTTTTCAATTGCCAACAAGCCTGCATGCTCGGCCAGGTTGGCACCTGATTCGCGAATAATCGTAGCAATGGGTCCGTGAATATTACTGATCGCCTGGTCAACGGAGACGGTCTTTGCCTCGTCCTCACCCTTGGATGCGCCCGCAGGGACATCACCGGTAACTTCAACTCCGGCGACTTTCAAAACGACTTCAACTGTTGGACGTCCACGAGAATCTTTACTTTCTCGGCCCTCTAAAACGATTTCGGCTGCATTTGCCATGATTGAATTCTCCCCTTCACAACCAGCGAACACTGGCTTAACCACTAAGCGGTTTCTAATTTACTTGGCGTCCTCAGACGACTCGTCTTTCTTAGCTTCATCCTTCTTAGCGTCCTTTTTCTTTGGAGCTTTTTTAGATGGAGCTTTCTTTTCTTCTGAAGCTTTATTCGCCTTGGCCTTGTCTTTGTCTTTGTCTTTGGCTTCTAGAATCTCGTCAACGCTTCCAAAGTCTTCCTCAGGAACGTCATCTTCATCACTGCCGAGAGCGCTATCAAAAGCATCATCAACTTCGTTTGTAGGAGCTGGTGCAGCCTCAGCTTGCTCTTCGGAAACCGGGGCGTCCTGCGTAGCTTCTGTCACTGCTGGAGCATCGGGGACAGGCTTAGGCGCTGGCTTCATCTTCTTCTTTGGAAACTTACCCGCCGAAGGCATCTTACTTGGGAAGCGGCGCTTGCGACGTTTTTGAGCTTCACGGTCAATGACCAATTCCTGCCCCAAAATAACCGAGAGAGGATTAAAAATCTCCTCAAGATTCTGACCATAACGGGTTTTGAAAAAACGTTTTACCTGATCATCAGCCGGAATCCCGAGAGCAATAAGTTGCAAGTAAAGCTCTTCAGCTTCGTTCATTTTAGTGTCGGCCGCAGCTTGTTGGGCTTGCTTACGAACATCTCGCATCCAAGTTCGGATGGCCCGGGCTGTGGCGCGAGCGCTTGCTCTGGCGACTTCTTTTACAGAGTTTGCCTGAACAACTTCTATGCTATCTGCTTCCATTTGATCTGCCGCAATGGTCATTCGAGCATGCTTCACTTGCTCGTTTGCAGTGTCTCGCGACTCCTTCATCACTCGAAATGCAACGGGCTTTTGTTCAGACCCTGTCACGGTGATGGTTCCAGAGAGATTCATGGCTCGTATCACGCGGGTCATCTCATAAGTCAGAACCTTGTCAGCAGGCAGGTCTTTAACCGGACGGCGACGTTCAACCTTTTTAATCTTCTCGACTTCTTTCTTAACTTTGACCGGAACTTTACGCTCCACGTCTTCAAGCCAAGTTACACAGCCGCGAGGCTTACCAGGCCGCGGCGCACAATCGCGGCGCTCGACCTTTTCGATACGGATTTCTTCTTCCGTAACTTCTTCCACCACGATGTAGGGAACCTCTTCGTAATAAACTTCTTCAGTCTCAATCCGAACGCCGGGAAAAGGCTTGGAGGCTTTTTCAGTGGTCGTGGAGTCGGTGATGTTAAACTCTTCGAGGTGAAGTGTTAGACCAAGCGGTCTTTCTCCGTTACCGCATCGCTTCTTGAGGCTTGAAAGCTTCGTCGTGACGCCTTCCTTCAAGCTTTCAGCGATTGAACCGAGTTTTCCTGTTTTATCATTGACCTGAATAGTAACCGCGCCGAAACAAACCGGAGCAGCAAAGCTTGCCCAATTGCCCATCAGCGTATCGTTGTTAGTGTCGGCTCCAAGGGTCTGAGCGATTGAGCTTTGAAGTGCTGAGCTTCCTGGAAGGTTTGCAACTTGGTTATCGGAGGCTCGCTTCGCGAAAAAATCTTGAGCTTCACGCCGAAGCTCAGCGGCCCACTTCTTACGAGATGCCATCCCGCGAGAAGCATCAACTATCATGTCAGCGAGTTCGACCGCTGGCACATAATGACCGCGATTCACCCAGTCCTGTACGCGGTCTTCAGCGCGCTTTTCTGCCGAGGATACGGAATCGCGGATACGGCGCTGCAGTTGCACCTCATCCAAGTCGAGAGGCATTTTACTGGCTCTGAGGGCGTGACCCAGGGCGCCTGCGTAGTCGATGTCTTTCATCAACTTATCGGCTTTATCCAGCTCATCCTGAACGGCCAGGATTCGAGACTGTCTGATTCCCTCGAGTACAGAGCTGTTATCTGGAACGAGCTCGCGAGCTTTTTCGTAGTAAACGATGGCTTCTTTGTAGCGGCCCTCTTTCAGAAGCTCATCACCGCGAACAATAAATTCACGGCCTGCGCATCCGGTAAGCGTGGCCAGAATTACCAAAAATAATAAGCCTGTCTGGAGGTGTCGTCCCATGCTGCGCCCCTGCTGGTGCAACTTTCAAAATCAGAAGACTCCGAAAGAAGAAACCCTGTAATTACAATACTCTTCGGGGCTTGATAACCACCGATAAGTCTCGTGTCAATGCACAGAGGCCGAGCAAGGCGCGCGTGCTTCAATCATGTCCTCGAACCGATCGAGCCTATTGGAGCAATTGGGCTCTAAAACTTAACCTTCGCCCTGGCTTTCGAGCCATCGCTCGGTATCAATGGCTGCCATACAACCAGAGCCTGCCGCTGTAACTGCCTGACGATACACGTGATCTTGCACATCGCCGCAGGCAAAGACGCCTTCTACGTTGGTGTAAGATGAGTCTGCTTGGGTCACGAGATAGCCGCGCTCGTCTTTATCGAGCTGCTCACCGAAAACCTGAGTATTGGGTTGGTGTCCAATAGCTACGAACAGGCCTGTCACTTCGAGGTCCCGCTTTTCGCCGTTGACGGTATCTTCGAGACGCACTCCGGTAACTTCACTCTCGCCCAACACCTCAATCACTTTAGCATTCGTAACAATTTCGATTTTTTCATGCTTTTCAACACGCTCAAGCATGATTTTCGATGCACGAAAGACTTCACGACGGTGGACAAGTGTCACTTTGCTCGCAAAACGCGAGAGAAAGAGAGCCTCTTCCATAGCCGTGTCACCGCCGCCAACCACAACGAGTGGCTTATCGCGGAACATAGGCAAAGCACCGTCGCATGTTGCACAGGCCGAAACGCCTTTGTTCATCAAGCGCTGCTCACTGTCGAGGCCGATGTATTTCGCTGAAGCACCCGTCGCGATGATCAGGGATTTTGCCAAATACTCAACGCCATCGCTCTTCAAGCGAAACGGGCGCTGTGAAAGATCGACTTCTTGTACGTCTTGCATCAACGAACGCGTTCCAAACCGTTCCGACTGAGCCTTGAAGGCCATCATCATTTCCGGACCACTCACTCCATCGGGAAAACCTGGGTAGTTTTCAACTTCCGTGGTCGTCATCAACTGACCACCAGGGATACCACCGGCACTGAAGCCTTCGAACATTAAGGGCTTTAAGTCAGCCCGCGCCGTATAAACAGCTGCTGTATGACCGGCAGGGCCGGACCCAATGATAATGACGTTTTCTACATCTGCCATGACACATCTCCGCACGAATGATTTGAGGCCTACTTTTAACACCGTTTCAGGCGATACGGTCAACGGTCAAACCTAATTTTTTAACGAATCGAGCCATTTATTGGTGGAATAGCAGAATCCTTGGTCCCAAGAGGCAGTTGTGAAAGAATACGAAACAGAAGGCGGAGAGAATGAAGAACGTAAAATCGCATTGGTTGGTACTCTCAGGAATCCTCTTTGGTATTCTCGTAGGCTCGGTCATTAACCTTCAGCATATCGATAATGTGAGGGAGGCCATCTTAGGCCCCAACTACCTACCCACTGACCTTCACGCAAATGCAAAGCAAATCAACGATGCCCTCGTGGCCTCGGTCAAAGGCAGCTTCTTAGGAGCAGCCTTAGATGGTATTGGCCGAATATTTCTAAGCTTGCTGAAAATGGTTGTCATCCCTCTCGTCTTCTTCTCCATCGTTTGCGGGATCTGTTCCATGGGCGGCGGAAGCGCTTTGGGCCGAATCGGACTCAAAACAATCGGCTGGTACGTATGCACCAGCATCATGGCTATCGTTACTGGCTTGGTCACCGTGAACCTTCTCACACCCGGTGAGGGAACCAATATTATGATTCCCACGCAAGGCCGTGAAGCTCATCCACCTGATGGCTTCTGGGATGTTGTGGTGAACATGGTTCCCACCAATGTCATTGAGTCAGCCGCTAAATTCGACATGTTCGGGGTTATCGTCTTTGCGATTCTCTTCGGCATCTTTCTGACACAAATCGATGAAAAGCACCGTGCTATTATGATTGGCTTCGTAGAGGGAGCCGCCGACGTCATGATGAAAATGACCATGTGGGTCATCTCTCTGGCGCCCGTTGGCATAGCAGGACTTGTCGGGTTTACGGTAGCTACCAGCGGACCTCAGATTTTCCTAAGCTTGATTGGGTTCATCCTCACCGTAGCTGCGGCACTTGGCTTTCATTTTATAGTGAGTCTTCCCGCCTTGTGCTGGGTGCTCACCAAGCGAAACCCATATGTGTTCATGAGAGCAATGAGCCCCGCCCTACTCACCGGTTTTTCAACCGCATCGAGTTCCGGCACGTTAGGCGTCACCATTGAAACTGCCAACGACGAAGCCGGTATTTCAAACAAAGTAAGCAGTTTTGTACTGCCTCTTGGCGCCACGGTAAACATGGATGGCACAGCGCTTTTTGAGTGTGTGACCGTTTTATTTATTGCTCAAATCCACGCTGCCACCCACCCTGAATTCGCACCGCTGACGCTGCAAGCGCAAATCATGGTCGTCTTCTTAGCCTTGGCTGTAAGCATTGGAGCCGCAGGGATTCCTCATGCCGGGCTCGTCATGATGGTGATCATCCTCAATGCCGTTAATCTCCCTCTCGAATACACTGCTTTGATTTGGGCTGTAGACCGCGTACTCGACATGGCTCGTACCATGACCAATATCTGGAGCGATTCCTGCGGGGCTTTAGTGATTGCTCACTCTGAAAATGCTATCGACGACTCTGTGTTGTTTGATCCCGCCAGCAAGGCTTAAGTTTCCTCAATCCCGAACCGAGATTGAGCATCCTCACGAAAGAAATCGATTTGGGATTCTTGCGTGCCGCGAAGTCTCAACTCTCGCGCAACCGTCCCCACTGTTTCATCCCGAACCAAACCGTCACGCACCAACACCATGGCAGTCTGTAAATAAGACCGCGTTAGATGAATCCGAGAATCCTCAGGTGCTTGAGGTTCTTTGCCAGTGGCTAAATGTATGAATATTGACCGCACCGGATCTTGGGTGTGAGGAAGTGAAGCAGCCAGTTTTGTGATATTCGTAATATCTCGGTTTGCTACCCCAAGCCCTTCAAGCTCGGTCGAAAGACCAACTCCTCTTAGCCCCCCACAAACACGCCCGAAGAGTCTAAAGACTTCAGCATCACGTTCCACATCATCGCCAAAGAAGTACCATTCACAACCCACGGGGAACTGCGTTGCATAAAGTAAAAGAGAGGTGAGCTTGTAACCTATCTGCTCTACGATTCCCTTTGGTTTTCCACGTAACAATAAGCCAAGCTGGTCCTTGAAGGTGATTCCATCGTATTCGATACCATCAAGAAGCATCCGATTCTCGATCACAGGTCGAAGCTGTTTAGGGCTACCACTGATGAAGTACATAGGTGTCACACCAAAATCAGAAGTTGGCCCTCGGCGCCACGCTCTCAAGGTTGCGACCACCCCATCAATGGGTTCCTTATCGAGTGCAAACTCAAATGGGATGCCCATCAAACCGCGAATGCTTGAAAATCTCGTCGATAAATAGGTCTTGTCGATATCGCAAATCAGTACCGGTCCGGCATAATCAGCAGGCAATACTCGCGAATTGGTTTGATTTAAAAAACGCCCTACCGTCATCGGTTCAGCGCCCTCCAAATGCTCTGTCCAGATCAAGATCTGAACGCAACACCCGTGACAGTACTTCTCGTGGGTCACAATCTTTAGCTTGGTGACAAAGCACGTCCACTGCCGCAACCAAGGGCAATTCTACCCCATGTTTATTCGCCAGCTCGACTGCTGCTTGGGCAGTGACAACTCCCTCAAGAGGTTGACGACCTGTCCCCAACTCATCACTCCGCTTGCCTTCAGCTATAGCTGCACCCAAGTCGTAGTGACGGTCGATGGATGCAATCTTACGAGGAATCATATCCCCAATCCCGGCCAGCCCCGCAAAGGTTACCGGCTGTGCTCCCAGGAGCATCCCAAGCCGAGCAGCATCGGCCAGCCCATGGGTAATCAAAACACCGCGCGCGGTCTCGCCGAGTCCCAGTGCATTCGAAACGCCCACTGCCAAGGCGGTGACGTTTGAAATCGCCCCGATAACCTCAACACCGACGGGATCAGAACTACTGTGTAGATACAAAGCAGAAACATCTGAGACGAAGCCTAAAACATCAACGACCTCTTGGTAGCGAGATGCCACAACAGCACTCACTGGTAAACCCTCGTGAAGTTCCGGAGCAAAGAGCGGCCCCCCTAAGACTCCTATTTTGCGAATACAGGTTTCTTCTCGTATCACCTGGTGTGGCAAAATAAACCCGGGTTCAACGCCTCGAATACCGTGTAAGACAATTTGGTCTCCGCGAGCAACATCACCATATTGGGCCATAACTTCGCGAAGCCCGTAAGCTGGCAGAGCAGGTAAAACGAGGTCGGCAGCCTCACAGGCGTCCTGAACAGTTTCGGCTAAGTGCCACTCATTGTTCATCCGGGCCAGCTGTGTTCGAACTGTTTTACGACGCGCCCACAAAGTAACAGAGGCCCCAACGCCCGAGAGCATCCCTGCAACAGTTTGCGCCAGCCGTCCTCCGCCAAGTACAGCAACCCTTGGACGTATCATCGTGGGTGATTTACTCATGATGCCCCCAAAATATGTCGATGACTGGGTGCCAAAGCGGGCTTCAATCCCAACCGAGCTTCTAGGTCGTATCCTTCAAGTCTATTCTGGTAATAAAAAAGGAGGCTTCTATCACCAATAAAGAGCCGGTCACCCTTACGGTAGATGGCATGCTTTTGGTGGTAGATAGAAAAATGCCTAAGCGCGTCGGCCATGACATCATCGGCCGGTGCATTGCGAATATCCGGCGACAATCGAATACCACCGGTTGCCTCAAGAGCCCGGAGGGTTTCCAGAAGTTCATCAAGAGCTCGGTAAACATCTCTAAGCTCAAAGTTGTCGTCTGCTCCGCCCAAGCGTAAGAGTCGCATCAAATCCATTTGCCGATTGCTAGATCTCAAAATCTCAAAAACACATCGAGCGGCCACATTGGTAGACTGTACAACGTTATCTTTTGTAAATGCTTCTTTGATGCGTGTACCGACTTCTCCTGTATATTCTCTGTCTCGACCCGGCATTGAAACATATTCATCGCCAGAGAGAACGTATCGATTGATATCAACACTGCGACCTCTCGGGTCCATGCTCACACCATCATCGTTTACCGGATTCCCAAACGGGTCACATCCCCGGCCAAATGTTACGTAGATTTTAGAATGAAGGTTCATACCCTGGTTCATAAAATCTAAGATTCGGGTTGGCTTGGAAAATTCATCATCGGAAATAATATAACGTGATTTACCGACTTCCTTTAAGAAGTCATCAATCAGAGTTTCCGCTTCCAAAACCAATTGGAACGAAAGCGTGGTAGGAACAAAGAATATCTTTGAGCGTTCTTTTTTTCGTTTGACGTTGTTGATGAAGGCCTGCAAACCAGTGCCTGCAAGTCCTAATTTGAGATATCTCTCAATCGCTCCTGAACGAGAGCGTGTTCCTCCGGGAAAAAAGAGGTTGTCGTAACCGTATTCGAGAGTGAGCGTAGCGTACTCTTTAAGAACCTGTTTGTAGAGTGGGCAAGTCTTTCGCCGGTCTACGGTATAGGCACCAAGGTTGTGCATGAAATAACTGATCAACGGATTTGAAAAGAGGTTCAATCCTGCCCCATAAATCAATGGCGGCAGCCCCAACCTGTAAACGGCAAAGCCCAATAAAAGCGAATCAAGGTTACTCACATGATGCGGCACCATAATCACTGTTCCCAGCTCATGAAGCCGGCGTAGATGTTCGGTTTCCCCTTGAATGACCATGGCTTGGTCCAAACCCGGTAGCTGCGGGAAGCGGGTTAAAATACGCTTGGGTGAAACAGCATTTATCAAGAGTCCGAGCGCCGCCGGACCCACCTTCGTGGCCATGCGATAGACTCGTTCGTCGAAGTTGCCACAAATCTCACGAGCGTAACGTGAAACGACCTGAGCAAGAGCATCTTTGTGCCCATGAGCTGAGTTATGATTGATTTCGCGGCGAATACCATTGAAGAAGTGAAGGCCTTCGTCACGCTCGCGAAGATCGGTCTCTTCCTTCAAACGACGGGTCTCGTGGTAAACACTATCTGCCAATACGTTTTGGTATTGTAAGCCATCGCCGCCTGCCATCGATGAAACCAGGCGGCTTTGAACGTCGGTGAGTAATCGCTCTCTATCTTCGGTACGCATGACAGAATTGTAGTCTGATCGGCGAGTTGAACTCCAACGATGAGACAATAAATGAGAACTGATCGAGGTGAAGAGCCGCGGCTAGAGATAGAGCATCACGTAGATGACAACGCCGGTGATGGACACATACATCCAGATGGGAAATGTGATCTTAGCGATATTGCGATGTTTTTGGACCTGATTGTTCCAGCCGCGGTAGAGCGTTACCAATGCCAGCGGGAGAATCAGAGCAGCCAAGACGATATGAGTGAGCAATATAAAATAATAAAAGGTAGTAAAGTCACCAACATAGGACTTCGGGGCGGCCTTAAACCAGTGATAGATGACATAACTGACGAGAAAGAGGCTCGAGGTTCCAAAACTGGCCAGCATCACCTGCTTATGAGCCTTAATTCGGCGAGTTTTCACCAAAACGAGCCCGATCACCAAGAGGGTACCCGTCAATGCATTCAAAGAAGCGTTTACCGTAGGCAGCACTGAAACATCGAGTATTCCCGCGGTTCCTTCGGGGCGAGGTCCGAGAATTAGGAACGCAACCGCCGCCGCCAATACCGCGGAAATTACGTAGATAATTTTAAGCCAGAAACTATCTTGCTGGGCGCTCATGCGATTCACTTCATGCATGCTTGGCCTCCTTTAACATATTCTAAGCCATATCAGTCCGACGCTCGGACGTTCAAAGTAGGTTTTGCCCCATCCTGACAAGAATGCAAGGGCCTATCAAAAGAGACTGGCGCAAGTCGCGCTCGAGCGGTATGAGCCGCTCATGCAAGCCACTTTACCCATTGGTGTTTTCGATTCTGGCGTCGGGGGACTGACTGTTCTTCATGCGCTGACCGATCTATTGCCTTCGGAGTCTATTCTCTACCTCGGAGACACCGCGCGTGTTCCTTATGGAACCAAGTCGGCAGCCGTGGTTGAAGCCTACGCCATTCGGTGTGCGGGGTTCTTGGTAAAGCAAGGTGCTAAGGCCATCGTGATTGCCTGTAACACTGCAAGCGCTGTAGCAGTTGAGTCCATTCGTAATGAGTTCAACATCCCAGTTGTTGGCGTCATTGAACCAGGCGCCGAGGTGGCCTCTAAGCTTACTCAAAATGGTCGTATTGGAATCATGGGTACTCAGGGCACGATTCAAAGCGGCGCCTATCAAACCGCTATTGAGAAACTTAGACCAGGTACAACAGTTATCGGTCAAGCCTGCCCTCTTCTCGTACCACTGGCTGAAGAAGACTTGGTTGAGCATCCAGCGACTCGGCTTCTGGCCCAAGATTATTTGAAGCCATTGCTTGAACAAAATGTAGATACACTGGTTCTCGGGTGTACCCACTACCCGCTCTTTAAAGAACTGCTCCAGGAGCTTGCCGGTGATGAGATAAAAATTGTCGACAGCGCTATCGCTGTTGCCGATGCGGTCAAAAAAGAACTCGAGACCAACCAACTCCGTACGCCCGAACAAGCAATAGGCTCACGACGCATTTTCGCCACCGACTGGGGTCAAAGATTTGAACAAGTCGGCTCTAGGTTTCTCGGGAATCATATTCCGGAAGTTGAGCACGTCGACCTTTAAGGTTCGTAACAAGAATCACTTTTGCGGCGGCGGCTTCCCGGCCATCGACTCAGGGATTTTAGACAAAAAAAAAGCCATGGCGTTTAGACCATGGCTTTTTAAATTGCTTTTTTAGCTTGAGATTAGCTGAACGTGTAACGAACCAGGAATGCTCCCGATACCGCTAAAATGTTCGGTCCAATCACAAAGTAGCCATTCATTGAAACACCAGCTGAGAAGTCAGTGAGCAATGTTAGGTACTTGATATCCACGCCAGCCATTGCATGTGGAGCAACGGGGCTCATCGCGCAATCGATACTGCAACCCTGTGCCGCAGCAATAGCCGCGTCAGTAGGCGCCGGGCTTAGTAAGGTCAAACCTGCGCCGAGCTTTGGCTCAATCGCAATACGCTCGGTAGGACGAAACGACGCCAAACCTTCAATCGCGAACATGGTCATGTCATAACTTGCGATTTGTCTGCCAGCACTCAGTGGAACATCGTACTCAGATATCGGATTCTGTGAGATATAACCCATAGAAACTGAACCCTGCACACTGAACATATCACTTAAGTCGTATCCACCACGAACAGAAACAAATGGCTGGAGGTTGGAATAACCTTGTATACCACCCAGACTAATTAAAACCCCAACGTCACTTGAGAGATAGAAACCGCGGTCCAACTCGAAGTTGGCCAATCGGTCTTCACCAATTTGTGCATTTGGATCCCGAGCTTCCGCGTCAGCTTGCGCTTGCTGAAGTTCGTCAAGACTAACACTCTCTTCTTCGTCTTCCATGAAGAGATCGTCGTCCACATCTTGAGCCATAGCTTGAAAGGGTAACAAAAACCCTACCAACAATGCTCCCAACAGATACAATTTTGGGCTCGTAGCCATTATATTCTCAGCCTCCGCCTGACTTGAAGATCCAGGGATAGGTTACGTCCGCAGTACCGCCACCAGCACATGGTGGGAACTTAAGACGCTTGATTACGCGCAGTAAGCACTGCTCGACATTTGCGTTTGCCATGGTTGTCTCTGCAACTCGCGTTGAGAGCACGCCACCCGTTGGCCCGATGACCCATGCGGTAGTAATTTTACCACTGAGGTTCGGGTTACGAGGCAATTCTTTTTCGTAACAGTATTTTGCCTGGCTCTGGACACGTCCAAGAACTCGGCGAACAACCGCTCCAGTTAAACAACCTTTGGTAATCGTACGACCGACGCTAACCTTGTACTTGCCCTTGCCGCGTCCACCTAAGTCGACGTCGCCAAGACCACCTGTACCGCGTCCTGTGCCGCTACCGAAACCACCGATACCCAGCGAGTTACCGCCGCCGCCAGCACCCGTGCCTCGTGTTCCGAGACCACCTGCGCCACCAGCATCACCCATGGCACTGCCGCGAAGGCCGCCTAGAGCGTTGTTGATACCCGTTCCGAGTCCACCAGGTCCAAATACGTTGGATGCTGTAGAATCTTTACTGCCTTTAAGTGCTGCAAAAATACCAGATTCCTGTGCGATTTTTCGGTCTTTCTCACGCTTGTTCGGGTCAACCTTAGGTGCACCCTTCTTAGACGCGAGAGCATCCTTCTTTTCTTTATCCGGCTTACCGAACTTACCTTCTTTATCTTTATGCTTCGCGCCACCCTTTGAACCCGAGAGCTCAAACTTAGGCTTGTTCTCTGGTGCCTTCTCAGGCTCCTTGAGAATCAACTGAGCAAAACGGTTTGGGTTTTTGAAGAGATCTTCATCCAATCCATCGGGCTCAAGCGGAGTAAGCAAAAGTGCCAAGAGTAAGAACAAGTGGCCAACGAATGAAAGACTCAATACCTTCGTGAAATAATAATCGATGGTCTTGAGAATGCTGCTTGTGATGAGACGCGCGGGCGAAACAAACTGCAGTACAAACGTTACTTCACCAACCTGAACAGCCGCTCGCTCATGAAGTCCAAGCTTGTAGCTTGAGTTCGTGTACGAGTCATTCTGAGCCTTAGTGATGTTGCCCTTAGCAGCCAACTCATCAAGTCCAAGGATTTCTCCGTCCTCGTCCTTAACTTCAAGCGCCATGTCTCCGGTCCAGTTGATTGAAAACTGACCATCAACTTCGGAGAGAAGCGGGAATCGCTCAACAGGAATACTGTCGCTCGATACTCGAAAATCGTTCTTAAGTGCATCACCAACAGTAATATCGCGAGGGTCACTGTAGTGGCCCACCGTCATGACAGCTTCGCGCCATAACAAGACGACTTCCAATGTCTTCTTTTCAGTCGTTGGTCGGTCACCTTCGGGGAGTTGGTCACGAAAAACGAATGTAGGAATACCTGCTGCATCCCGTTCAATATCGGGAAGGTCCATCACCACGGACGCGTCGCTATTTAGATCCTGAGTATCATCAGAGCGCCGCTCGTCGTTCTCGTGGGTGTCTTGTGAATCCATAGACATCTTCTTTCTAAATCTCTGGGTTGGGGCTACTTAGCGCGATTAAAGGTCGTTTGCCGACTGCAACAATTCAACAATGAAATCATTGCGATCCATAATCATTTTGGAAAAGCGACTCACCTTACGGTTCACGATGTATGAACCTTCTGGGCGAACTAAATCACCTTCAATGACTGAAGCGGAAAGATCGATGGTCGTCTTCTTCTTGTACTTCACTTTGTCTTGAGCATTGGCAATCGACACAGTGCCTAAAACCGCTGCAAGAACCATTGATACCATCAAAAACTTTTTCATATTTCCCATCACCTTTTTTTAGTCTCGACCTGTAATCGGGATGCGTCAGTAAAGGCTGGCAGCACCCCATCTGTCAACCACGAATCTCCCACCTTGTACCACCTTAACGCACTTAACTCGGCGCGTTACGAAATGGACTTAAAGGCGGGAATTGTGGCTTATTGACCCCCACCACTGGTTTCGTCGGCAGGGGCTGTTTCCGTGTTTACTGCGGTTGGAGGAGCGTCTGTCGAAGCTACTTCACCTTCAGGCGCACTTTCCTGACTTTCTACCGGTTCTTCCGCAGGTGCTTCCTCAGGAATTGCCTCAGGACCCGCAGCTTCCATTTCGATCATTTGCTTAATCGACTTAATCATCATGTGAACCATGTGGTCGCTTGCTAGACCTTTTTTCTTCGTCGCAAACTTCATGAAGTTGCTAAGGGCACATTCGTTGTCACGAAGCTGAGCCATACAGATATTTCCCATTGTGTAGAGAACATCTACTTCAGCTGGGCAAATCTCTAAAACCTTACCAAATTGGTCAACAGCTTCTTTAGCCTTCTGAAGGCCTTCGAATGAATAACCAAGTGCGGCAAGAGCGTTGCAATTACCACCTAGGCCATTATCGATGGCTGACTGCAGAGACGTTTCTGCACGTCCGTAATCACGAAAGCCCAGAGAGATGGCACCAATGTTTAGGTGTGCAGCACTGTTCTTAGGATCAAGTTTAAGAGCTTCTTCAAACTGATAAAGAGCAACTTGTGGCTTGTCACGTCGGCTAGCAATCAAACCGAGGTTTACATAGATACTTGCATCCTTCGGAGTCAGCTTCAGTGTTTCCATAAAGAAGGTTTCAGCAAGCGTAAGCTTTCCATCGTCTGCATAAATCAGAGCCAGGTTCTTAAGCGCTTCTGGATTCTTCTGATCACGTAAAATTACTTTACGTGCTTGGTCTGCGGCTTCTTTAAACTTCTTCTCACCGCGAAGCGTACTTGCGTAAGCGTTGAGTAGGTCTTCGTTGTTTGCATTTGCTTCAAGGGCCGTAACCAGGGCTGCACTTGCTGCAGCATAGTCGGAACCATTGGTCAGCATCCGTGCAACATTCAAAGCAGCCGCAACGTTTGTTGGGTCTGCCTTTGCGCCTTCACGATATACCTCAGCTGCTGCTTGCCAATCGCCCGCTTTTTCCAGGGTAATCCCTAGATTCACACGTGCACCCGTCGCTGCTGGATCGAGTTTATAGGCTTCCTGAAAATGGCCAGAGGCTTTTTTCCAGTCTTCAGCAATGTATGACTTGAGTCCTGCATGGAATGCCTTCTCAGCAGGAGAAGCATCTTGTTTAAGATCTGCAAGCTTGATGGTGTCCTTCTGGGCACCACCACAAGCCGTAAGGGCCACCAAAGATGCTCCCAAAAGAATACTACGAGTAAATTGAGCTAGTCTTTTCATTACTTCATCGCCTCCGCTACTTTAGGCGTCTGCTGTGCTGACTCACTTGGAATCAACGCATACTTGCGAATTTCAGGAAACTTACCAGGCTCATACGCTTTGAGCCCTTCCTGCGCCTTGATCAACCACTCATTGTAAAGCTGTAGTTCATAGGCTTTTGCGAGCGCCTTGTCATAACCGGCAATCGCGTTTTCTTCGTAGGGATAAGATTGCTCCAAAACCATACCTTCATATTCAATGCATTGATCTTCAGTCAAAGCTTTTGGACACGGTGAGTTTTGGAAGGCCTTGGCCATGTTTTGCTGTAATTTCGCCAAGCGAAAAAGCGCTGCAATGGCATAATCAGGCTGCTGAAGTTTGATTACCTCGAGATAAGCTCCTTCAAGTTTCCCTTGCAGGTCTTTCTTGGCAGGAACATCTTTACCGATGGTTCTTTCATTGGTGAAATCAATCGCCAAGTACTTCTCATACTCAGGCTCAAGCTTGCTGAAAGTGATATAGGCAGCTGCCTTTAACGGGCAAGGCTTAGCTTTGTCTTCAGCACTTAGCTTCGCAAAGCTCTTCAGAATGCGGTCCCAGCTGCGCTGCGTATCGCGTTCGCGGCCTTGAGCAATCTGAGCTTCCATCACTTTGTATTCAGCACATACAGAACGCTCGGCATCGCCGCGCTTGGCTGCAGATCGAATCAAACCAGAGAAGTGAGATTGAGCAGACTTCTGGTCGCCCTTCTTCACGTAAATTTCACCAATTTTCCAATCGATGACTGGGATGTCATCCTTCTTCGGAAACTCTTTCATGTACTGCTTGAAGTTGGCGATTGCTTTGTCGTAGTCGCCAAGTCCTTCGCGGTAAATCGCAGAGTTATAAATGGCGTCTTGGCGCTTATCAGCTTTCTTAAACTCTTTAGAGTAAGACTCGTAAAGGTCAGCAGCTTCTTCGAACTCCGCAAGTCGGCCATGGAACGTAGCCGCTAGATACATCGTCTTTTCACGAATGGTTTCTGGTAGCGTAATGCCTTCGCCCGTCTTCTTGCTGTTTGCGATGTCTTCTTTTTTCAACTTGAATGATTTGAAGTCCACCAAAATCTTATTGGCCTGTGCAATCGCGTCTTCAAGACGGTTTGCTTTGTCGTAATTGATAACTGCGTTGTAGACAGCAATCATTGCGTACTTAGACTTCGGAAATTCCGTTGCAAATCCAATGTAATGACCAGCAATCTCTTCTTGAGTTTTGCTTGGTTCGAAAACCTTGATGATTTCCTTGAATGAAGAGAACTCAATGAATTCCGTAATGGTCTTTGAGAAACTCTTGTCAGCCATCAAACGTGGGTTTGTTGCAAACTTACGAGACCATACGTTCAACTGTGACCAGTCTTCACGAACGTTGTAAGACTCAACAATCAACTGAGCTGCAAAACGGCCATATTTATGCTGTGGCCACTTGTCGATGATTTCGCCGAAACGAACAGCTGCTTCGTCGAAGTTGTTCTTTAGGTAGTAAATCTGCGCGCTCTTAAACTTGATGTTAACAACACCGTCGTCTTCGGGCGCGATTTCAGCAAATCGGTCGCAAGCAGCTGCAAGTTTAATTTCAGTCGGCGTAAGTGCCTTCGGCTCGTAGGTGCCGCCCTTCTTAAGTGTCTTGAGTTTTTCAAGCTGCTTGAGCTTACCCTTGCTCTTACCGCGCTTACCTTCGCCGATTTTACGTCCGAGAGTTTCCTTCACGCCGCCTAGAACTTTTTCCCAAGAGAGAATCGCTGCATAAGAAGCATCTTTTTGGAACTTGCCGTCTAAGCCAGCAACCATATCGTACTGAACTGCCGACAGGTCGAACTGCTTTAACTCAAAAAGAATTTCCGAGTAGAAGAAGCGGAACTGGTAAGCATCTTCAGATGAAGGGAACTTTTCCAAGTAATCTTTGTAAAGGTCACGGGCCAGCTCATAGGTAGAAACCAGCTTGGTTTCCTGAGCTTCCTTGTGCTTCTCAGTAACAAGTTCGCCAAGCTTCTGCTCAACCACTTCAAATGCGTTTTCTAGAACACGCTGATTTCCAGCATTTTTCTCTGCCCACATGGTGTTTGGCGAATAGAGGTCAATCATACGTCTTGCTTCTTTTCGAACGTCATTCTTACGGTCGAGTTGAGCAAAGGCGTTCATGATGCTTGCCTGGTTAAAAGGCGCCTTCTCGTTGTACTGATAATCGGAATCTTCGTTTAGCTTGCGAAACATCTTAATACCGACTGCATACTTACCTTCGGAAATATAACGGTCACCAAGCTTGCGAAGGTAAGGATAAGCCTTTTCCTTCTGCTTAATGTTTACGTAGTAATCGAATGCGTCATCAACGGCATCAAGGTGAGAGTACGTTCGAACCATATCGCTGAGTGCTTCTTCAATCAGCTGAATCTGGTCTTTACGGCTCATCTTGGCATTTTTCTTCGCGGCTGCGCTTTGCTTAAGTGAGTAAGCTACAACTGCCTTAAACTTGGCCAAAGCCTTTTCATACTCGTTTAAGTTGTAGTCACACCAAGCAAGCTTGTAGAGAGCGAAAGAGTAAATACGAGGTTTCTTGCTTCGAGCAGCTCGCTTGTAGGCACCGATGGCCTTGCTCAAGTTCGCTTGCCCTGAGTTAAAGAAGTATTCACCAAGCTGTAAATATGCATCGGCTGCAAAGTCAGACTTGGGGAAATATTTCGTTAGGTCACGAAAACGGCGAGCCGCCTTCTTCTTCTCACCTGCTTCAAGGTGAGCACTGGCCATCGCGTAATAAACCTTGTCGTTGTTTTCAAACTTTGGATACTGCTTGAGAATCTTGCGATACAGCTTCAATGCCTCGGCTTTATAAACGCTACTCTCACGGTATTCAGGGAGAGTCTTGAACGTTGGCGGGTTGCCTTCGCTGCCGGCCTCCGCCCATGCGTCGAGGGACTTGCTCAGCTTGTCCATACCCATGATGTAAATATAGCGAGACTTTTTCCAATACTCTTCTGCGAGCTGGAACATTCGAATCGGCTTACCGGGGTTGTTCTTTTGAAGTGTAGGAATCAGAGCCTTGAGCTTCTTGATTGTCTCTTCACGCTTTGAGTCAGCACGTCCACTCATGTCCGCCAATGGCTGAGGGCCTGCGTCGAATGCCATAGGCTTTTTGGGTGCTTCAGGCTCAGCCTTTTTAGCTGCCTTTTTAGCTGCTTTTTTCGCGGCTTGAGCCGGAGCAGGAACTGTTACCAGACCTACAGCAAAAGTCGTGGCCACTCCAATGGCGACCAGAGAAGTTAGAGCTCTCAGTTTCTTCATATCTACTTGTATCCTCTTAGGGGCTTCGCGCGATTCAAATTCCGAAAATGCCGGCTCTTAGAGCCGGCTCTCGGTTTTGGCTAGAGATCACACTCATTGCCAACGGCGTGATGGTAATAACCAAGCTCGCCTTTCCAATATTCTTTATGGAATTCCCAGTGCTGCCACTGGTCGTTTGGAATAGCAGGCCGAGGCAATCGGGCACGCCAACCTTTGGAGATTTCACGTCGCTCATCCAACCAACGTGTTTCTGCAATGGAAAGCTCCAAATCGAGAGTATCGATTTGGCCTTGAAAGTTCTTCAAGAGAGCCAAACGATTCTTCAACTGACCTGTCACCCAGCCACCAATTACAGGCTCAAGTGCTGCGCGCTGATCTTCGATGAATGCCTTAAGGTCATTACTCAAACGTGAACCGTTCAAGCGCTCGTTATTGCTAACGGCGGATGCTTCCCACGTAGAATATTCCATCATGTGGTGGAAATCGCGGAACTGCTTGGTTTTACGAATCTCACGAGCAATCTCAAGTGGGTACTTACCGTTACCACCGTCAGCAATATCGCGATAAACCTGAGCTGGTTCTGGCAAATTCGCCAAGTACTCTTCAATGTCCTTACGCATTTTCGGGTAAGTTTCATTGTAAAGACTGATAGAACGGCGAACCCGGTCCCATTGACAGTTTACGAAGTACGCAGTGCCCTGAATCACGTAGGTTTCAGGAATGTGCGTCTTGTCGAAGTAAGGAGCAGTTGTTGAGTGAAGCTCACCCAATGCACGGCCGTAATCTTCTTGCTTGTACCAAGCCCATGCATTTTCATACATGGCGTTGAACCAGTGCTGAGTAAACCGTGGAACCTTTAGGAAGAAGTCACTCGACTCCTTGTAACGGCCCAAACCGTAAAGTGCGCGGCCTGTCGCCAAAAGCGAAAGGTTACGTACGCGGCGCTGCTCGTCGAAGACTGAATCTTCAGGAACGTGGTTTTGAACTTCCTGAAAATACTCCAACGCTGATTCAGCATTGTTACCGCGGATATCAATCAACCCGAGGAGGTAACGCGCTTTGCTGTAGTAGAGGCTTTCAGGAGGAACAAACTCAAGGTACTCACGAGCCAAGCTGTTTTGGTTACGCATGTAACTTAAACGGCCTACCAAATAGCTAATCTGCGCGCCTTTATCAGGATCGAGCTGGTTAAAGCCTTCTCCGTCAAAGTTCGTGCTTAGCGACGTTGGAATCACGAGTGGATCATGAAGAGCTTTTTGGATCTTCAATAAACCTTCAACCGCATTGAGGTAATAACGGTTGCTACGGCCGACCTGGAAAAGCTCGTTGTAGTAGAACAAGGCTGAATTATGAAAATTCATCTTGAAGAGACTCTCGGCTAGATAAATCTGCGCCTGGTCCCGTGTATCTGGATCGGGGTGTTCAAAAACAACCGTGTAAAGAGCTTTAGCTGCATCGGGATATTCCTTCTGCTTGTAAAGGTCCAACGCTTGTTCAATGGACTGCCCTTGCGCTGCAAAGGGAGCGACTAGAGCGAGCAAGAAAACTATTATGACGCTTTTTTTCATCGTTTCACCTACAGAAGTACAGTCGCACCAAGAAAGACAAAGATAGTATTGCGGATATCAGTTGTTACGTTTTGCGAAGTCGTCTGGGCCGAGCCCACCTTACGATCTGCGTAAACAATGTCCCGAATCTCAATCCGAACACCTAAGCGCTCAGTAAAGAACATACGGATACCGCCGCCCAAATGACCGGAAAGCTTAAGTGCATCGCCACCAGCTTCTGGAGTCTGCAAACCGAAACCAAGACCACCTTCGAGTAAGCCTGTCGTTGGATTCACGTATTGACCAATTGCTCCGCCACAGTCACCTGTATTAGGCACACACGGTTCTTTAGTCATCGTCAAACCAAGTCCAGCTGTGAGGTAGAGGTCATAATCCAGTAGAATGCCGTAAAGCTCGAACTTACCGTAAAGCGCTGAAAACTGAGCGCTTAGAGCGCCGAAGTATTCAACTTGCTTCAAATCAACTTCCTCGGGAGTAAGTGTCTCGTACGTGTAAACCTCATAAACCAGCGCAGAGTAAAACGGTGCAATGGCGTAAGGGATACTGGTCGAAAACTCTACCGCGAAGTTCTCACGAAGGTGATACGCGAACGAGAAGCCGCCGCCGATATAACCAACGAACTTAGGGTTCATCGCTGTAAAGACAAATGGCGTAATCTCAAACTTACCCTTCTTAGAATAAGCTCGCTTCTGAACAACATAGATGGATTCATCTTCAGCAACCAAAGCACGCGTCTTTGGACCGTCTACACCCAGCTCAAGCGTGGTGTCTTCTGGTGCTGCGAATTCATCATCTTGCGCCCAGGTCGTCGCTGGTACTGCCATGAGGCCGCACAACCCAACCAAGGTCACAACTCTTCTTAATACGGATTTATGTTTCGTTTTAATCATCATTTTAAAACACCAAGAAGTTGAGACCGACATTCGCGAAAACATAGCCGGGAGCATAGAGCTCGTCATAGGTTCCCATCGCAGCAGTCGATGTTGCATTAGCATTTGGTCGATACTTGAAATCGAATTTATCGAAGTTCAGTAAACCACGCACTTCAGCGCGAAGGGCAATCCAATCCATGATGAACACTTTCAAACCACCACCAAAGGTGAGGTGAGGCATGACACCCGGATCGCCTGAACCAAGGGTATAACCCCGAGGGTCGACGTCATAACCAACAACAGTGGCCGTGACTTCTTTGGTTCCGTTAACGCCTGCGCCGAACAAACCGTAAAACTGCAAGTTTACATCGTACTCACTGACGACGTTAATCTTACCGTATAACGGTGCCCAAATCGCAGATACAGAAGCCATCCATGTGACTTGCTTGTAATCTGGAACGTAGGGTGTGACATCCTTGCCGGGACAAGTTGAAGGGTCTTCAATACACTTATCAACCTTGTTTCCGATGATACCCTGTGGGCTGGTCACGATGCTTGTTAACGAACCCGCTGCATAACCAGCAGAAACATTCACCGCAATCGTGTCGAGCAGGCTCACGCCAACTTCACCATCGGAGAAGTTGTATGTGAAATCGATGAGGCCTCCGATGTGCGTCGAGTACTTATCAATCATACTTGATGCTAGGAGTACGCCCACCTCTCCATGCCCCGCAGGGTGGAAGTCGATATTCAGAATGAGAGATTCGTCTGACAACGCGAAGTCACCAAACGGATCTTCCGAATACTCGGGTGCTTTGGAATCAGCCAGTGCTGTATTGGCACTGAATATAAGAGCTAGAAAGACCGACGCGATACGCACGCTGCCTCCTGCTAAGTGATGGGAGCACATGTAAGGTTAGTGCCCCCAAGTCTACGTTATGCAACTACAACAATTCCCTTTAGAACGCGTCGGAATTACCCGACTTTTGTAGTTACTCGGCTTCGAGGCGGGATCAGTAGCAAATGTTCCCAGCACCCGCAATGTGGAACCTCACAGAAAATTGGAAGTCCTTAGGGATTGCCCTTACACAATGTCTCATTTATCAACCGGTCAGATGAATCGGCAGTGGACGCATCGCGTTAAGAGATCTAACACTTTATTATTAAACGAATTATCTTCGGTACAGGTATCCCTAAAGCGGGTGGTTTCCTGAGCCTAAAAAGGCCCGCAAAGGCCCTATCTAAAGGTTCTATTCGATCTCTCTTGCGCCGATCGTCAATAAAAGGCACATCGCGAACGTACCAATTATAAGGAAAATCATGAGTCAGCTTAAAGATATCTTACTCCAATCAGGCAATCGAGACCGTGTGATCGGCGATTGTGTAAATCTTGTAGAATCTGAAGTTGCTAGCAAATCAGGGCTTGGCGGCATGGCAGTGAAGACAGGTTTTGGGGTTATTAAGAAACTTAACCCGCGTATTATACATATGGCGGTCAACAAACTCATCGACGATTTTGTTGATGCAATGACGCCGTTTTATGAAGATTACCAAGCAACCAATGCAACCAATCTAGAATCTCATTGGAGTGGTAAGCGCCGAGAGCTGGCTGACTCGCTTCTGGGTGTAACGGATAAGCGGATTGCAAAAGTTGCAAACAAAACTATTCAAAAGGCTTACGCAAAACTTAGACCGAGCGGCGCAAAGCATGTTGAAGCTTCCATACCCGGTATCGCGCAGGTCGTGGCTCGCTATATATAGGTATGGATACTCTTCAGTTTAACTTGTTTTACGTCTTCTTCTAAACCGCATCCAAACAAGTGGTCCAAACAAAAGTAGATTGAATAGCTGCGTCGCTAAAGACGGTGATGCGCCCAATGCACTTGAGCAACCACTGCTTTCTTCTTCAGGCTCTGGGCCGCCCGAAGTCCCACCGGAACCAAGCTCCCCAATGGGACCATCGAGAGGCCAGCAGCGCCCCGTTGAGCCCACCGCCAAACATTCGAACCCGCCATCATCCACGCCGTCTGCATCGTTGTCTTGCTCACAGCCAACCTGAGTTACGGGATCACAGCTTCGACTGCATGCGCCTTCACCTTGATATTTCAAGCAAAGACCACTGTCGCAGTCAGCGTTGAGAATACAGCGCATGCCTAAGCCAAGAAGAGATTCGGCTTCAGCGGGTACACATCCTTCCCGGTCATTTCTGCAACACACTCGAACAGCGCCGGCGCACGTCGGGTCATCAAATTCGAACTCTTTGCACAGTTCGTTAGAAGCGCAGTCACTGGGGTCATCGCATTCTGCATAGCACTGAGAAGCCGAGACTTCTCCGAAGTGATAACAGCCATTGCCTGCATCACAAATGGATTGCTCCGGTGACACACAAGCTTGTCCCTTACTTTGAACGTCGAAGCACCCGCCATAAGGCTGCTCAGGGTTTGGCAGTTTACAATTCCCCGCCTCATCCTGCCCCGCACAACACGTAAGGTTTTCCTCTGGGCAAGGGTGGTTGGCATCACAGACCAAAACACAAGCACCCGTGATACTCCCGCAAAGTGGCTGGAAACCAAAGCAGATGAGGTCGGGTTTGCATGCGTTGAAATAATCCTCTCCGCTTGCCGCGCCATTTGGAATAAAGCAAACCTCGTTAAGGCCCGCGCGGGGGTCATCTCCACAATTGGCTGAATCTAATGGAAAGCACCCACCGGTTCCGGCATCTGTGGCCATACAAGTAAAATTTGTTTCGCAGTCATCGTTAGACTGACAAACCTCGGAACAAAAAGAACTCACCCCATCTGATAAACAAAAACCGGAATTACAATCTTCGCCAGAGGAACAAGGCTCACAAATATCAACAGGGGT
>JABJBS010000167.1 GCA_018668695.1 Deltaproteobacteria bacterium | reverse complement strand
ACAGGTGTTCAGATTCTAGAGCCTGAGTTTCTCGATTTTATCCCACCCGATGTTGAGACCTGTATTGTGCGTTACGGATACATTAAGGCTTTGGCCAACGGCAGTAAGCTCATGTCATTTATGAATGACGGTTTTTGGGCGGATGCAGGGACTCCTGAGCGTTATTTCGGCGTTAACTGGATGGCTCTTAATCAAAGCATGCAGCTTCGTCATGCCGATCCGCTGGGGGGCTATTCGCTCTCGCCCCGTAAAGAGGTCGCGGATGTTGTTCGTATGGGCGACGACGTTGAACTGGGGCAAGACGCACGAATTATCCCTCCGGTTTTACTCGGCGATGGTTGCCGAGTTGGAGAAAATGCCACGGTTGGACCCTATGCAATTGTGGGGGCCAAGGTTCAGATTGGCAGAGAAGCTGAGCTTAGCCACTGTATTATTGAGCGCGGCGCTAAAATCGGGCCGGGTGAGCCTATTGCTCATGCCATGATTGGTAAAAAAGGTCGGCTGGAAATCAGCGAAAAATGAGGCCTCAGCCGCGGCTTCTCTCAATCAGTATTCTATCGGTGGCAAAACAGCTTGCAAAGCATCTTCGATGGTCTCTTCTTCAAAACCACGCCCATGCAGAAATCGGGCGGCCTTTGGTCGTGTGGATGCTTCGGCGAGCGCCACGGGTCCATAACGGCGTTTGAGGATGCTCTGAGCAACATCGTCGGCTCGAGCCCGAGCCAATCCAATACAGTGGGTAATATCGTCGTCAGCAAACTCTCTGCGGGCCAAGGCTTGCTCTATCCAACGCGGTCCCCGCCCGTTGTCGATGGCCTTCTCGCAAAGGTGAATGGACAGGGTTCGGTCGCTCAAATCACCCGTTTCAACGAGCATCGAGATAGTTTGCCCGGCAACTTCATCTGTGAACCCTTTTCTGAGAAGCCTGGTTTTAAGTTGACCAACCGATAAAGGGGCTTTTTTTAAGTAGCCCAACGCGGTGGACCGAGCTCGCGTAATGTTCTCAGAAATATCCATTCGTGTTCGATTGCCACTTTCTGAGTGGAATGTCCACGCCGACTTAATGAAAAGAATACAAGTAGACGCTCATGGCTTTTGCGCTTGCCGGTATTGCGAGATATGAATTGAGTGGAATGGGTTGTTTGGTTGTAAATCGTGTGACGCGAGCCGGTGAGGGGCCAAGAATTAACGAATGAATTATCCGAGCCCTTTTGGAAAGTATCTGCTTTTAGAGCGGATCAATATTGGCGGTATGGCGGAAGTCTTTAAGGCAAAGACTTACGGTGTGGAGGGCTTTGAGCGCTTTCTGGCCATCAAGCGTATTTTGCCGAATATGGCTGAAGACGATGAGTTCATTAATATGTTCGTGGACGAAGCGCGCATCGCGGTTCAGCTGACCCACGCTCATGTTGTTCAAATCTACGAGCTTGGAAAATTCGAAAACCAATTCTACATCGCTATGGAGTACATCTCGGGGCGCGACATGCGCCAAGTACTCGATAAATTGCGAAAAGACAGCACGACAGTTCCTGTTCCAGCCACAGCTTTTATTATTTCTAAAATTTGTGAAGGACTGGATTACGCTCACAGGCGAACCGACCCTGCTGGGCGTCCTTTGAATTTAATCCATCGTGATGTGAGCCCGCAAAATATTTTGGTAGGCTATGAGGGTGCGGTCAAAATCACCGATTTTGGGATCGCCAAAGCCGAAGACAGGGCCTCCAAAACTCAAGCTGGCGTCTTGAAGGGAAAATTTGCGTACATGTCACCTGAACAGGTGCGCGGTCTGCCCATCGACAGACGATCTGACATTTTTGCTGTGGGTATCTTGATGTACGAGATGCTCACGGGCGAGAGACTCTTTGTCGGGGAAAGCGATTTCACGACCCTAGAGAAAGTGCGTAATGCGGAGGTGCCTCCACCTCGCATGCATAATCCCGATATTCCTGAAGAATTAGAAGCCATTGTGCTCAAGACGCTCTCTCGAGACCGCGATGAGCGCTACCAGTGGGCAAGCGAATTACACGATGATTTGCAGCAGTTCTTGATTGTTAACAACAGCATCTACAACGCCAAGCGCCTCGCCGAATATTTGGGTGGGCATTATGCTGATGAGATTGAACGTGAACGCAGCCGCATGGAAGAGTTTGCTGCGATAGCAGCGCCTGTGGGTTTGAGTGTGGAGGAGTCTGCGAGACCATCTGAACCTGCCCTTGTTTCTCAAGCTCCGGCTGCAGCAAGTCCTTGGGTTGGCTCTGAAGACGAAGACAAAACGATGATATTTGCTGGTTTTGATTTTCAAGATCCTGCAACTTCCGTGGGGGCTGCGGCCACTGGGGTTCGAAAAGAAAATCCGAATCTGACCACCGAAGTACCGGCTCTCTCGGATGCTTCGGGTGTGTTTGATAATTCTGAAGATGTACCGACTGGAGTATTGAAGCCGCCTCCTGCTTCTAAGAAAAGCCGGGGACCGTTGGTGGTTCTTGGGGCTTCCGTTCTTGTGTGTGCATCGATTTTGGCGATGGCTTTATCAGGAACGAGCGATGTGAGCTCAATTCGTGTTTTATCTTCTCCAGTCACGGATGTTGAAGTCTGGTTAGATGGCGACAGCATTGGGCAAGGCACTCCTTTGATTTACGAAGGACTTAAAGCTGGGGTGATGTACAAGCTGCGGGTGAAGGCTAAGGGTTATGCGGATAAAGCTTACCTCTTCGAGGCACCTAAGGGTGGGCCCTTTGATATCGAGATTGAACTCGATCCCCTGGCCAAACAAAAAGCGTTATCCTTCGGCACACTCCAGGTGGTTTCCGACCCACCCGGTGCGACGGTTCGCGTGAACAACGAGGTGCGCGGCGAAACGCCAATTACAATCGATAAGCTTGATCGAAATCTTCCTGTCGTTTTACTGGTTGAGAAAGAGGGATTCACCGCGGAGCGCCGAACTGAGCGTTTTCTAGAGGGTGAGGAAAAGCGAACTCTAAGCTTGGTTCTGAATACGAAAAAGGGCGTTCCTGATCCCAGTGCGGTCGCGGTTGTCCGGGTGATTACTCAGCCACCGGGCGCCATTGTGTGGCTCGATGGAATCAAAAAAGGTGTCTCGCCGCTTACTCTTGAAGGGGTTTCTCGCAGTGCGCCCCACCGGCTCGAAGCTTATATTAAAGGTTATCGGAAGCAGAGCGAGCGCATACAACTCAAAGACGCCCCAAGTTTTGATTGGAAGATTGAACTCTCGAAAATTGCTGACACCCCGAAGGTCGCAGTCGCGCCGGGTGATGTACCGAAGCCGCCAAAGCCGCCAAAACGTGTGGTAGCACGCAGCTGCGGAGGAACTGGCGGCAAGTTGAGCGTCATGCCAGTAGGTGTGGCTGATTGTACGGTCAAGGTTGGGGGCGTAAGCTTAGGCGTTGCACCTTTCTTTAAGAAAGCGGCACCTAAAGGCAATTGTGAAATTGTGGTCACCTGCCCAGATGGTCGTAAGAAAAAAGTCGTGAAACGCCTAGGTGGCGGCGGCGATGCTCGAGTGATTATTAAGCCGGGTGAGTGGTAGTCAGAAGTATTTCTTCTGTTCTTAGCTTCTTCTTTATTCTCTGAATCTTTTATTCGCAGCAACTCGACGGCATGAAAAAAGGTACACACTGTGGCAGTCCCGTCACAGGGTCTGTTGAATTACTTCGTCTGATTCGTCCGCCCGCTTGTGCTGCAACAGTTTCGCAAAGTGGGATATCGCAAAGATGTTTGACGGCAGCGCAGCAGTTTTCAGGCACGGGTTGGTAGTTGATGGGCCTCATACCGGGCTCAGCTGAGAGAAAATCCATACCTTCTTCACACTGATTACGAACGCCATTGGACGAAGTATTTTCAACAACCCGAAAGCGTCCGGTGGGGCCTTGGCTAACGAGTTGCATGTTTTCGGGGAGCTGACCCGTGGTTGGATTTAAGTACATCGTATCCGTTGGGCCAAGCTCGTTTGGAATGACCCAGGCTTGCCCCGTAAAGACGTAGGTCGGTACGCCATCGACTAAGGTTGCAGCAAAGCCATGAAAGACTGCGATATCGTATTCACCCGTTGGTAATTCTTGGCACTCAGAGGGACGAGTTTCAAAGGCTGAGGCGGTGTTGCCCGGTGCAAAATATGGGATCTGACAAGCTGGATCTGTGGGATCTAGATTCACCAAGGCAACAGGGGGCACAATGATTTCTACGGAATTGAGCACGGGCGCCTCCGGTGCGAGGACCTGCCGTACGGTTCCGATAAGTGTAACATTGGGCACATTGCCTTGGATTTCTTCGGGCCGTCTTGCACGGGTAAAAAAGACGAGTGGTGTTTTCCACAAATAGTCCCCGTCCATAAACGAGAGGATAGAGCCCTCGTCGCCTAAGATGGGGTGAGTGGCAAAAAGCGGAAAGTAGTCGGCCACACCGTCTGCACCGCCATAAAAATCTACAGGCTCAAGCATCCATGGGTATGGCTCGTCCTCAACTTGTATGCCTGCTGCTAGCAGCGCTTCGTCGTAAGCAGTGTCGCTCGTATCTAGGGACACAATGGTCATCTGATTTTGTTGCCAGAGGCCTTCTTCGTATTTCTGTGGATCAAGCTGTGGAGCAGTAGGGTTGTCTGAGTCCATGATGGTTAACACGGTGCCCGAATCCATGGGTTCGGTTTCTGGGCCAAGCTCAAACATAGGCCGCTCAGTAACTACGGGCGCTGCAAGAGTCACGGTAATATTACTGACAACCTGCCCTTGAGGACGTTCAACTAAAGATTGAAAATTGATAGGAGCGTAGGCTTTGACTGCAGCTGTGGGGTCAATATAAGCACCGCCGACAATGTCACCAGCTGTTGGCTGCTTGCGAACACCAAAGAAGGGGTTGAAGTCTGAATCGTAATCTAGAAACCCTCTGATTTGATATGAAGCCACATCACCTTCGATCGTTCCCAATGGGATATTAGGCCAAACAAAAGAAGCAGAGCGCTGGACGAACGAGCTTGGGTCGGCTTCCAATAACCCACAGTCATCTTCACTAAAAACCGATGACGCTTTCATGCTCAGCATATTTACTGGGCTTAGTGCTGTTCCCGCAGGTGGAGGCGGATTGTCGTTTAAGAAAAGCGTAAGGATCAATTGCCCGGTGGGTTTGTTGTCTTCGCACTGAGCCGGCGGTCCGATGTAGAGAATGCTTCCCTTAATGACACCCGTTGGGATGGGAGCATCTTTATAAGGAATGACTGGCGGCTCTGTGCAAGCACTGAGAAACCAAGTGAGCGTTAAAATAAGCCCAGATAAAGAGTGTTTATGCTTCATCACTTAGAACCTCAGGGTGGCGCTGCCGAAGATGCGTCGAGAAATCTTCTGAGCGAATGGGTGTTGTCTAAAGGGGGTGCTTGCGAGGTTTGTACCGATCACGGCAAGCTCTAACGCATCGTCAAATAATCGATAGCCGATACGTGCATTGACGATGGCGTAACCAGGGACTCTAAAGACCCCAACCTCGCTGCTGCTCGTCGCGCTTGAAATGGCCTGTACCCAAGTTTGCTCGCTGGCCAAGTGAATATCCAAAGCCAAATCGAGACCGAAAGGAGAACGGTATTGAACCCCGCCATTGATTTTATGAGCACTGGTTCGTTCTTCTTCAGCAGCTGCGCCGCTGAGTGCTTCAGAGTCGGTGGGTGATGTGTCGTGGTAGGCGTAGTTTAGATAAACATCCAAACCAGTTACAGGGTAAACACGTATACCAAGCTCGCCCCCGAGTTGGCGATAGGTGACATCACCATTGGCCCATTGAAGCTCCCCAACAGGATAGGCATCAACAGATTCATCGTATACAGATTGTGGATCGGTAATGCCGTAGTTCTCAATTTGGCTTAGGCTGATGAGGTCGTCTACGAGGTTTAAGTAGATGTTTGCTTCCAGTGCGAAAAAGTCATTTTGATGCGAATAGCCGATTTCTGTGGATAGCATTGTTTCAGGTGAGAGTTCGGTATTTCCAATTCCGTAAGCGGTGATGCCGCGAAGCGGGGTCGGAACTTTGGACCGCAAGTAAGACTCTAAAAATGCGGGGCTTCGAAACGCTGTTCCAACGGTAGCACGTAGGGCAGATTCTTCTGTCATTCTAACGACGATAGCGCCTCGTGGAGATAAGACTGGAGCTGAGAGCAGTGGGTGCTTATCGATTCGTGTGCTCGCCGTCACTTTGACATATTCACCAAACTGCATGGTGTCTTGGATAAACGCTGATGCGTGATGCTCTTCGTGCTTGGAGTCAAGCCATGCCCAATCGATGGTTTTAAACCGGTAACCCAAACCTATATTGAGGTGGTGTGGAATCGGCCAATCGAACGTTGCGTCGTATTCAGTTTCTACATCGAGTACATGTGATTCAAGGTCGCTGAATGCGACATCAACGTCGCCGGGTCTGCCTTCGAGGTTCTTGACGTCTGTCGTAAAAGCACTCCAGAAAGTTCGCACGGTGATTCCCATGGGAGTGGAGAGGTTGGCGTGTGACTGAGCAAAGAAAGCGTCCTGAGCCTGAAGGTTTCTTAGGCGACCAGCACTCATAAATGAGAAGTCACCATTGAGGACTGCTGTACCGACACGGGCAGTATATTTATCAGGAAAACGAATATTAAATTCAGAGTTGAACCACTTTGCGCCAATTCCTATTTCAGGATCGGTTACGGTTGATTCGATATCTACACGCGCGGGGTCAATGCCGTAGCTGTATTGATTGGATTGAATATGCCCAGCGTTGAACCGGTATCCAACTTGCTCGGATCGTCCAGTGAATCTGGCGCTGGCCCGAACGGTGTTTCCCTCGCCGATGGTGGTGGTGACCAAGGTATCGCCTTGGCCCGGTTTCTTGAGCAATATATTTACAACCCCAGAGAATGCATCCGCACCATAAAGAGCAGAAGCGGGAGCTCGAATGACTTCGATCCGTTCAATATCTTCAACACCGATAGGAAGAATCGTCCAAAGTGTGGCGCCGAGAAAATCGAGAAAAACTGAACGGCCATCAATGAGAACCAAAACTTTGTTCGATAGTCTTTGGTTGAGACCGCGAATGGATATCTCAGTATCAGCAGTGGTTAGGCTCATGACCTCAAGGCCGGCAGCTCTGCGCAGAAGCTCCCCGATGTTGGTGATTCCCGATAGCCGGATATCTTGTGCGGTTACAACGGTGGTTGAGTTTGGTGCGTCTAGTGGAGATTGAGCGAGACGTGAAGCTGAAACAACGCGCTCGGCATAGATATCTTCTGTTCTTTGTGAGCCCAGGTCCAAGTCTTCGACAGAGGCTGGTTTGAGTGTTGTTTTCGGCTTGGTGTCACCCAGCACAGTAGCATCTGCACTTTGAGACCCCTGTGACTTTGGAGCGGCCTTTGGGCCGGCGGAGGGAGTGACCAGGGTACGAGCAAGTTCGTCTAAAACATCGGCTTGGTCTTTCAATGCTGGGCTTTGTGTTGCCGCAGCGATTCCAGCAAAGCGTTTGGATGCTTGCTGAATCACTTTAATGACTTCGTTGGTTACGACAGTGGTTCCACTTTCGCCAGGGCTTAGGTTGGCTTCGGAGCTTGGCTCTGATTCGATAAGTGTTTGTTTCGCCAGCCTGTCTCGAAGTGCATCGACGATAAGCTGAACTTGATCGGAATCGGGTGGATCACTTTTAAGGTAGCGCTCAAAGTAGAGCACGGTTTCAATGTATTGGCCTGCATCGAAGTAGGCTCGCGCGAGATTGTAGAGAACGTTGGGGTGAGGCATGAGCTCGTAAGCGGCCTCGAGTTCGGCTGCACCGGCATCAAGTTGACCTTGTGCAATGAGATCCATGCCGCCTCTGAAATGGCGCCGGGCCTCACTTCGAACATCGGCTAAAGCGATGCTTGGAAGCACGAGGCAGAGCAACCATAAGCCTAGCAGAACAACGCGATTATTTTTCACGATGGCGTTCCTTGGGTAAATGGGTCAGTACGGGTTTTCTTTGTAGTTACCCATATTCGGTTTTCTTTTTGGTTCGTCGTCTACATTAGATTTCGATTTGTCTTGTTTGCGAATCTTTTTGGGACGGCGAGTGACTCGAACTTTGGTCAGTTGAGTGCTCACGACGAGCTCGTCGCCATCTACCTCGCGCGTTGCGACTCGGTCTCGGTAGCCGTCGAGGCTAAACTTAAGTGTTAGCACGCGTCCGGGTTCTGCGTCCTTGCCTTCCCATGAAAGGCGACAAGGGGTAGCCTCACAGATTTCTGTAGAATCCAGAAAGACGCCAGCTCCGCTTGGTCTTGAACGCAGGATTAAAGAAAGTGTTGGTGGTGTGTCGGGAAGGTCTTCATTGATATCGCGATCCGCCGGTACGGCATCGGCTTTATCGGGAGCGGCTTGAGCTTTTTGTGTGGCTTCGGTTTCAATGGGTCTGGTCTCACCCATTTCAATCTCGGGTAATGTGAACCAGTAGAGCATGACTGCTCCAATGATGACTGTTGCGGCCGCAATGGCGCCCATCACCATGCTTCGACTGCCAGAATCTCCAGAAACGTTATCGAGTTGATAATCGCTGCTCTGATCGCCGGAAATAATGAGGTCTTCACCGCTGAGGGCAACGGTACGACCATCCGAGACATCATTTGCATCAGGATTGTTTGGAATTGGTCCTGAAATAGAAGGTGGTGGTGCCGGCGGTGGAAGCGGGGCGGGGACATTGCCCGACCAGGAGCGGTTCGCGGAGCTATCTGAATTGAGATACAGATTCATGCCCGTTTGGCGCGCGATCATTTTTAGCGCCCGAACCATGGTATCCATATTGTCGAATCTATCGTTGCGGTCTTTGGCCAGGCATTTACGAACAACCTGTTCGAGAACCTTGGGAGCATCCATGCTTTGGTTGACGGACTTGAAGCGGGGAATCTCGTCGTTGAGGTGCGCAAGGATAGTATCCATTGCGCTTTCACGAACAAACGGTGGCCGGCCAGTGAGCATCTCGTAAAGGATAGCACCTAAGGCATAGACGTCGGCGCGCTCATCGAGGGCATGACCGCGAATCTGTTCGGGGGCCATGTAGCCAGGTGAGCCCATGAAGATTCCCGTTTTGGTAAATCCACTTTGGTCTTCAAGAACGTTTTTAACGAGACCGAAATCTAGGACTTTGACGAAGTCGGCTTCATCGGGATGTTCTATCAGGAAAATATTCGCCGGCTTCAGATCTCTATGAACGACACCAAGCGCATGGGCTTCGCGAACGGAGCGAGCAACTTGAGCCGCAACGTGAATGGCCCGAGGCGGTGAGAGTACCGGACGGTCTTTCATTTCTTGATGCAGGGTCCGGCCTTCTAAGAACTCCATCACAATGTAGTAAATGTTGTCTTCGGTTTGGCCGTAGTCAAAAATGGTGACGGTATTAGGATGACTTAATCGTGCGCAAATTGAGGCTTCTAGAAAAAAGCGTTGGTGAAAGTCGTGCTCTATTTCGCCGGTAAAGGTTGGGTCCAAAACTTTGAGTGCGACGATTCGGTCGAGTGGGTCCTGGATCGCCTTGTAGACTTTTCCCATGCCGCCTCGGGCGACTCGTTCTGTAACTTGGTAGCGCCCGTTAAAGACACGTCCGACCAATGGGTCCTCGGTGGGTGCAGGCTTAACCCCAGGGGCGACGGGCTTCCCAGGTAGGGCTCCGGCCGTTGCGACCTTGCCCGTATTTGGGCTTTGGGGTTGATTCGAGTCCATCGATCCTAAGTTCGGTTCGTGAATGTCACTTCTACGTCTTAATTCCGCGACACATTCTTGAGTAAATCCTATCTAAAATCGGGGGGCTATTCTAGCATTCTGCCAGCTTTCAGCCAGAATATTGGAGCCATTTATGGGTTGAACCGGTCGAGGCTGGGCTTAACGGACGCTCTGAGGCTGAGCGCCTGTTGAAATCTTAAAGGGCCCAGTTACGAATGACGGCTGAGAGCGGGTCAGAATGAATTTGGCGATACTTAACGTCTTGGAGGAGTCAGTGAAGCTAGCTGGTCTTAGCGATCTTAGATCTCGGCCGTTTTTGTATTGTTCGAGCCCTAAACTAAGTGGTCTTGATGTTGATTGTCCGGTTGGACCATGGGCTGGCTTTGTGAAGAGGTATCGCCGAGGTCCCCTATTGCCGTTGGAGCCTTGGAAGACTTAAAGCAGGGAATGAAAAGCACGCGGGCAAGCAGTTCCTTGCAAAACTCTTGTCGCGCCTGCCCAAAGAATGCTGGCTTAAGTTGTGGAAAACGATAAATATTACGGCACGAGGGTAAAACCAATTGCGGCCCCTGTCGCGTTCTTTCAACAGGCTGTTAAGCGCTATGACAACGTGTCGAATTACTTATGATCACAATGGATCTCCTGGAATCTGGGCAGAGAACCCGGCGGAAGCATATTGGGGAATAGGTTGGGTGCATGGCAGACATCGCCCTTTTCAGTCGAGGTTAATTGGTGCCGCAGCGCAGGGTCGTCTGGCAGAGCATTTGTGGGATTTAGAGCCGCTGACCGCTCTCGATGCCTTGATACACCGCTTAGATATACCCGAGATGGGTCGCAGAGAAGCGCCTAAAATCTCTGGCGACAGTCTGCTTTTGTTGGACGCTTACATCGAGGGCTGGCGTGCTGGGGCAGTGTTGGCCAAAACACCCTTCGAGCTGCGACTTCTCATGACTCGCTTACCTGATCTCACGCGTGAATCAGTCGTTTCCTCTTTGCTACTCTCTGGGTATTTGGGTTTGGCCCAGAGCCAGGAACGCATGGAACGAGCTTTGGTTCAGGCACTGGTTGAAGGTGCCAAGCCAGAGGTCATGGAGGAAATGTTTCACCCACACCTCAATGGATGGGATCCGAAGGCGCTCAGTGAGTTTGGAGCAAAGGCGTTAAGCGGTTTTGGAACAGGCGGTGTTCGCGCGGTCGGGGGAAGCAACGCTTGGGCGGTGAGCCCAGAACATACTCACTCAGGTCAAAGTATTTTGTGCGGCGACCCGCACCTTCAGGTGAACCAATTACCGGCGATTTTTTGCGAGGTACGGGTACGTATGGGCGACGACTATTGGCTTGGAGCAACGATTCCAGGGCTGCCCGGTATTGCCGTGGGCCGCAATCGTGACGTTGCTTGGAGCGGTACGTTTGGTGTGTCTGACAATGTTGATTATGCCATTGAAGAGGTGAAGGCGGGGCAGGTAAAGCGCCCGCAAGAGAGCGCATCGGTTGTTACCCGAGAAGTCGAGATTAAGCGCCGCTTCAAAGACCCTCTGGTACTTAAATTTTTCGATACCGACCGAGGAACTCTAGAAACTCAGGAACTGGCTGACGGTCAGGTTTTGGCGAGTCTGTGGTCAAGCAGTGCACGCCCTGCGCAGGCGCTGGAGGCTTATCTACGCCTTCCGTTGGCGCGCTCGGCGCAAGAGGCAGCAGAGGTTCTGGAGCACGCCCATACGTTGAGTTTGCATTTTGTCTTGGCAGACAGGGCAGGGGACATTCGTTATGCCCAGGCGGGGTACATTCCGAAACGAACCGATGGTTGGAGTGGACTCTACCCGGTGCGGGGCGACGCAGGTCCGAGTTGGGATGGGTTTTACCACGGGGCCGGCTTACCCAGGATGGGAGCACAAGATGGCTT
>JABJBS010000166.1 GCA_018668695.1 Deltaproteobacteria bacterium | reverse complement strand
CCGGAGAAGCTTATACAGGCTGACATTCCCGCGTAATAAAACAAGAAGGCTCTTAAGAATTTAAAAAAAGTATCGTGCTCTTTGGCATTGGCTAGGGTGGATTTGAGCTGTTTAAAGCCTTCGGAAAAGAGTGTTCCAAGGGCCGCTTCCTCAAAGCCGGGCTTGGGCGCGGTACGATTTTTTACTAGCAAAAATGTCGGTAATGCTGCGACCAAGAAAAAGAGTCCCGTAGCTCCCATCGCGGTTTGGTTTTGCTCAATATAAAGGGGGAGGTCTGTTGCGGGATCCGCGGTGACAAGTGCTTTGACCATTAAGAGGCTGGCAATCCCGCCAAAATATCCAACTCCCCAACCAATGCCTGAGATGATTCCCATATTTTTGGGAGTAGCGATATCTGTTAGGAACGCACCACAGAAACTCTCACTGAGCATGAACGTCGCGTAACTTAGGGCCACGAGAATAATCGCAAATTCAATATCTCCGGGACCGACCATGCTTAGAAGCATTGTTGCTACAGAACATACCAAGGTGGTGGCAATGAGATATCTTTTTTTGTTACCACTCAAGTCGCAAATTGCACCTACCAGCGGAGCCATGGTCAACGCGATAAGCGTACTGATTGCGATGGCTAGAGACCAGTAGGATGTTCGTAACCCGGATTCTGCGGGAACAATATGTTCTGCGAAAAAAGGAGCGTAAATGACGGTAATGACGACGGTGACATAGCTTGAGTTTGCAAAATCAAAACAGGCCCAGCCACCAATTTCAGTTTTTGTAACAGGAGGGTGTGTTGGGGATTCTTGGGACATAAATACTCCTGGTGAGTTGGTTCGAATCGGTTCAGTTGAGACTAGGACATCTGCATTTTAACTGCGGTGTCAGCGCGCCTTTGAAGGGCTATGGCATTGACGGTGGCTGCGAATGTTTTGTTTTCTTCAAAGAGGTAGTCAAAGAGATTTTTACTTACGCGAAAAGCTTTCATCGAGCCGTCGGTAATCACATTGGCTCCGCAAGGTCTGTCGAGGATGAGTGATATCTCTCCAAAAACATCACCCGGTCCCAGCTTGGCGAGTTCAATTCCTTTTTTTAAAAATCCACCCTTACTCATTACTTTCACGCTGCCTTCGTAAATGATGTAAAATGAAGACCCATCTTCACCATGCTTGAGAATGGCGTGGTCAGTTGGAAACCCATAGAGTTTAATTTTTTGGCAGATTGAATCGATCTCACCAGCCCGCAGTCCTTTGAAAAGATAAATGCTGCGAACCAGTTTAGAGAGCTGGCCGTAGACTTGATTGTCGAGTGGAAGTTGCATGACTTGAGTGAACTCTAGGTCTGTCTTGGAGGCTGTGTTGGGCTTGACGGCACTCAGCGGAGCATCGCTCTCATCTGGTGTGGGGGCTAATTTTTTTACATGTCGAGTTTTTGTTTTCGTTTGATTTTTTACTGAAGAGTCTGCCGTACGTTCAATAATAATTTCTTGGATGGTTTGGGCGAAGGGCTCATTTTCTACGAGTAAATATTCAAAAAGACTTCGACTTGCGAGAAATGCACGTGCACCACCCGACGCAACCACACTGGCATTGCATGGTTGATCCATAATCAAGGACATCTCACCGAAAATGTTTCCCGCCTCAAGAGTCGCCAGAGTTGTACCTTTTCGAAACAGGCTCCGGTTGACGATGACGTCGACTTTTCCGTCTAAGAGGATGAAGAAAGCTTCGCCTTGCTGACCTTGTTTAATCAGGGCTTCGTCATTCCCAAAGCCAAAAAGTTCTAGCCGGTCACAAACTTTATCAATGATGTGAGGCGGCATTGCCCGAAATAGATAAATATCGCTCACGAGTTTGGAGAGTTTTATTAGGTCGGAATTGGTTGGCGTAAGCTTCATGACGCCGGAGAGCATCACTGAATCAGGGCCTTGTGATGGCTCTGGTTTTTTAGGTGCGTGGGGTTTGGTCTTAGCCGACTCCATGAGCTCAGGCATCAGACGATAAGCACTGATTCGCTCATCAGAGACGGACATAAACATGGGGTGAGAGCAGGGAGGCAGCTCACCGGGACCCAGGAATATGAAGCTATGCTCATGCACTTGATTTAATATTTTAGCGATGACGTTATTTCTACCGTTGGCATCTAGGTAGAGCAAAACATTGCGCATCAGGATGACATCAAAAATGGGTAATTCAGCCCAAGGCTTAAGAATGTTCATGGTCTTAAACTGAACCCACTCTCGATGCTCTTTCTTGATACTCCATTGTTTACCGAATGACTCTAAGTTGTTTTCTACAAGCTCTTTAGGAGCCCCGCGGGCAATGTCTTTTTTATAGTAGAGTCCGGTTCGAGCCTTTTCGATATTGCTGGTCGCAATATCGGTGCCGATGATTTCCACATCCCACTTACTGAGTTCGGGGATGCTGTTGCGCAGTGCGATGGCTATGGAGTAGGGCTCTTCACCAGCTCCGCAACCGATAGACCATATCCTCAGCTTTTTGTCCGGCCCCTTGATGTGCATCAGTTCGGGAATGCCGATGTGTTTCATAAAGCGATAAGCACCAAATCCGCGAAACAGTCCGCCATCAGCCGTGAGGAGTGCATCGATGGTTTGCCGGTATATACTACTTTTGGGACCGCTTAGTTTGATGAGGTCGATGAGCTTACCAAAAGCGATAAGTCCAAGTTCATCCATGAGGGGTTCCAGACGCTGAGCAACGACCGCTCTTTTACGGGACTTCATTTCAATGCCCGATCGCTGGATGATCAGCTCTTGAAAAAATGTAAACTCAGCTTCTGACAGGTTCATCGTTTATTTCGTCTTCGTCGTATTTAAAACGGCTTTAAGCGTTCACTATAGCGAGCTTGGACGTTGGGTGCGAATGACGATTAGAACCACCAAAACGTCGTTTTATCTCCAGGAAATGACATTTTTGTTGATTTAGAAAAATGTAAATCGAACAAAAATCAAAGAAAGACCTGATTAATAAGAGTTTTCCCAAAAATCTGGAGATGGCATGATTTTGGCTTTTAGTAAGAGAGTCTTACCGGCAAACCGGCAAAGCTGCATACGATTTATCGCCTGCTGGCCCCATGGGCTCAGTATGCTTAGGACTGTCGACAAAGTGGTGCTTGTCGGCAGTCCACTTTTGAATGGTTCGCGGTCTCAAAATAAACCACTTGGTATAAATGCTGCTTTCTGGACCTTTGAGTTTGGTATGTTATGGGCGCCTCGGCTTTCTCGGGAGCTTATATTGAAATCTTATATGAATAATTTAGAGCCGGCTTGTGCACGTGCGGCTTTGAGGTTGAAGATGTCTCAAAAACCAGTTGCATCCCTTACTATAAAAAATCTCGACCCTAAGATTAGGGTTTTATTGTTTGATGAGCATCCGGTTTTTCGGATGGGACTTACCGGCTTTTTGTCAGGTGAAGCGAAGCTAGATGTTGTAGCTGAGACTTCTACGGCTGCTGAGGTCACTGGTATATTAGATTCCCAAGTCGTTGATGTTTTACTGGTCGACTTTTGTCTCGGTACGGGACGTGGTGCCGATTTCATCCGGAAAATACGTAACGACTACCCACAAGTTAAAGTATTGGTGATGACGATGTTCGATGAGCAAGATCAGCTTGCATCGGCGATGTTGGCAGGCGCGCACGGCAGTATCACCAAGACTCAAAGCCCCCGCCATTGGGTTCAGCTCATTTCACAAACGGTTCATCCGCGACCGCACCTATCGGTAGCCCAGTAAATTGAATCTCTTAACTCTGTAGCCAATGGAGTGGTCTAAGCGGTGGCCCAGGCACCCTGTGTCGTGGTCATTTCTTCACTTAGGCTCCATAGCCGTTTGGCATCGGCAACGTCTCTAGCGGTTCTCGTTGGTTTGCGAACCTTACAGTCGTAAAGGTATTCCCCAGAGAGCTTTCCTGCATCGATACTTGTGGCAGCCCAGATGACGGTTTCTGCACCTTTGAGTGCGTTACGTTGAAAGGGACGCGAAATCAGCATCGCAGCTTTGGCTAATTTACCATTGTTTTTGGCAAATCCGGTATTCACGAAGCCGGGGTGCAAGCAATTGGTGATGACTCCCGTGCCCGCAAGCTTTCGAGACAACTCCTTCGTGAACAGAATGTTGGCCAGCTTAGATTGACAGTAAGCAGGCCAGCCCGATGCAAAAGTTGCTTGGTTGAATTGGAGGTCGTTCCAAAGCATTTTAGCCGGCTTGTGTGCATCTGAGGACACATTGACAATCCGAGCAGGCGCGCTGGCGAGGAGTAGATCTTTGAGAAGCGTCGTCAGTAAAAAGTAGTTGAGGTGATTAAGGGCCCAGGTTCGTTCATAGCCATCGACGGTGGTTTCATGGCTTGTGAAAAGAGCACCTGCATTATTAATGAGGATATCGAGCCTACTGAATGAACTTTTAAACTCCTCGGCGAGTTTTCGGATGTCTGCTTGAGAGCTTAAATCGGCAATCAGGCTGTGGATTTTACCTGCGCCAGGCATTGATTGGAGTTCTGCGGTCAGTTGGGCTGTTTTTTCAGGATTGCGTCCGACGATCACCAATGTAGCGCCGCTGGGTGCGATTGCCTCGGCGGTCTGCTTTCCGATGCCATTTGTGGCACCGGTGATCAGAACAATTTTATTATTTAAATCAGGCACTTGAGGTTTCTTCATCGTGATTTCCTTTTTGAACCCTTAGGAGCCTATCTCGTTTTGGGCTACTTTGTGAAGCTAGGCGTATTGTGGTGGAAGTCATAATAAGTAGCCTTTTTTTTGACGCAAGGGGTCATAACCTTGCCGATGCCTTGCAAAGTTTTTATGGTGCAGGCGGACCAAAGCATTACTGGCTGCATGCTCAGAGGAAAAATTATGGATTACTCGCGCAAACGATTGAAGTGGAATGGTTGGGGCTGGCACGGACGAAGTTTTCCCTTCCATGGTAAAGACACCGACTTTTGGAAGTTCGTGCAGGGCCACTTGGGAAGTCACGAACTACCGGACACCCCTTCGTTAAAATGGGAAGAAGTCGATGCGGGTAAATCTAAACTGACCGCAGCAACGCGCAAGCAGCTCGTCGCCATTTTGGGTGAAGAGCGTGTTTGTACCGATCAATATGAGCGCGTCTTTCATGCGCTGGGCCGAAGCTATCGAGATTTGTTACGACTACGAACTGGCAAGTTACCAGGCGCTCCAGACGTTGTTCTCTATCCAAAAGGAACGGCCGAAGTAGAAGCGATTATGCAGCTTGCAGTGAAGCGCAATGTAGCCGTTGTTCCATTCGGGGGCGGCTCGAGCGTGGTGGGCGGCGTTGAAGCCATCGGTGAGGAGGGCCACGCAGGTGTGTGGACAGTAGACCTCTCCATGATGGAAAATATTATCGCCATTGATACCGTTTCGATGACGGCAACTGTACAAGCCGGTGTTTATGGTCCGAAGCTCGAGCGTGCTCTACAAGACAGAGGCTTTACGCTTGGGCATTACCCACAGTCTTTTGAGTTCTCGACCTTGGGTGGCTGGATTGCCGCCAAGGGTGCAGGTCAACAGTCCAATCGTTATGGAGCCGCCGACAAATGGTTGGTTTCAGCGCGGGTGGTAAGCCCCAATGGCGAGTGGGGCACGGTTGCATCCATTCCGCATGCATCCACCGGACCAGACTTAAATCACCTTATAGCGGGCTCTGAGGGGACTTTAGGTATTATTACCGAAGCGACGGTGAAGATTCATAAGCTTCCTCCTGCACGTGATTATCGCGGCTATTTGTTTAAAGATTTCGCCTCTGGTGTGGATGCATTGCGAGAGATCGTTCAAGAGGAAATCCCGATCGCAATGGCACGTCTTTCAGATCCGGATGAGACCGCTTTCCTGATGGATTTTAAGTCTCTGGGAACGGAAGAAACGACTCTAAAGGCTTTAACGAATAACGTGTTGTCTGCAACGGGTTATGGGGACGGCGCATGTATTCTCCTTTTGGGAATCGAAGGCAATAATAGTCATGTGAAGCCGGCTGTGGCGCAGACCAATATCATATGCATGAAGCACGGCGGTTTGCCCGTTGGTCCGAAGGCTGGTGAGAATTGGTATAAAAATCGTTTTGAGATGCCCTATCTACGAGACCCTTTGATGGACCGTGGTCTGGGTGTCGACACCCTTGAAACTGCGATCAGTTGGTCTAAAGTAAGCACCTTGCACCGAGCCGTGATTCAAACAATCAACGACACAATTCGTGCAGAATCCGCTCATCCTGGTGCTGGAGCATTGGTGATGTGCCACGTTTCTCACTCATACCATGATGGGTGCAGCCTGTATTTTACGTTTGTCTTTGGGCAAGCCACCGGGCGCGAGATGGAGCAATGGACTGCGATTAAAAAAGCCGCTTCCCAAGTCATAAGTGAGCATGGGGCGTCGATGAGTCACCACCACGGCGTCGGGATGGATCATCTTCCATGGATTGAGGCTGAGAAATCGACTTTGGGTGTGGGAATGCTGAAAGCAGCACGAGAACACGTTGACCCCAATGGGATCATGAACCCGAAGAAGACGTACCTCACGCCCTAAGCATTGATTTTGTTGATTGAAGGTCGTAGGACACGTCTTCGAGGCGCCCTACATTTGCCCAAATGTCGGAGTCGCCGCGTTTGGGAGCTCTTTAAATGAATCAGCGTGTAACCTGGCATCAACCCAGTCGTTTGTTATGTCTCGCGGCTTTACTTTGTTCTTGTGGCACTGACGGTGTCATTCACACCCACGTTTATGATGCATCGGATACCCCCGACCCTGAGGACGAAGTTTATTATGTCTCTGGCTCGGTCGCAGGTCTTCAAGGCGAAGGGCTCGTTCTGGAGCTTAATGACGATGCACAAATCCAAGTAGCGGTAGATGGTACGTTTGGATTTATAGATTCTCCCCTCCAGCCTGGAGAGACTTACAGTGTAGAGGTGGCCAATCAGCCCCGCATCCCAAGTCAGGAATGTGTCATTGTTGGTGCTTCAGGAGTTATCGATGCAGCCAATATTGAGAATCTAGAAGTGAGCTGCAGCGTGAACACCTTTCGCGTAGGTGGTTTGCTGTCGGGGATGGCAGGCGAGGGCCTGACTGTGAGCCTCAATGGCACTTGGGAGCTTCAACCTGAGGCCAATGGTGATCTGACCTTTCAATCCGCATATCTGCCGGACGGTTCGTCTTTTTCGGTCGAAGTTTTAGAGCAGCCAGAAGGGCCAAATCAAACCTGTGTGGTGGAAAATGGTCAGGGCACGCTCAACGGTTCAGACGTGACGAGCTTGGAAGTACGGTGCACGACCAACCGCTATGCTGTGGGTGGTAATGTGACGGGATTAACTGGGGCGGGCTTGGTCTTGTCCTTGGGGAACTCAGCGCTTGAAATATCGGGCGATGGCGAATTTCAGTTTTTAGATTCACTTGTTGAAGATGGACGGCTTTTTGAAATTGTTGTCTCGAGCCAGCCATCTGATCCCGTTCAGGTTTGTTCGGTTGAAAATGGTGGGGGCATGATAGCCGGCGAGCATTATGGTGACGCTTTGGTCAGCTGTGTTGATGAAGTATTGACCGAGGATGATGTTAATTGACGCAATGACCCTAGAGACTTATGATTCAGACCTATTCATGCGACAGCTCTTTGAAAGGAATGCACATGAGGCTCTTACTCTGCTCTTTGCTATTAACTCTTGGACTAACCGCTTGCGGCGGCGCCGGTGGGGAAGTTACCTACAGTGGTGATGTTTGGCCGCTTATCGAATCGCGTTGCAGTGCTTGTCATGATGCAGCGGGACAAGAATACTACAATTCGAACGTACTCTTTGTCGATGCAGCATCAACTTACGATGTACTGCTCAACGGCGACGTGAGTGCTGATACCGTTGGCGGATTTACCAAGTATGTCGTTCCTGGAGATGCTGCGAACTCATCACTTTTCGATAAGATTGCGAATGACCCACCAGACTCTGGTGGAAACGTGATGCCTGGCTCAGGAATGATGCTTTCAGAGTCAGACATTGATGTGATTGGCAGCTGGATAAACGGCGGCGCACTCAACAACTAGGGACTGCTGTGATCGTAGAGATTAAAGCGCGAGTTGAGCACCGTTTCACAATTATGGATTCGGTGCTCAATCCACGACCTATTTTGTCACGCCTATCTGGTCGAGCATAAAAGCATATTCAAAAGCTTTTTCCTTGAGCCGACCATAACGACCTGAAGAACCTCCGTGCCCCGCGCCCATATTGGTTTTTAGTAGTAGTTTCTGGGTACCCGTTCGGGTGGCTCGTAGTTTCGCCGTAAATTTAGCGGGTTCCCAGTAATGGACTCTTGGGTCATTGAGGCCCGCGAGGATAAGCGTTGCGGGGTAGTTCTGCGCCTTGATGTTATCGTATGGCGAGTATGCATTGATGGTGTGAAAATCTTTTTCTTGATTCGGATTACCCCATTCTTCCCATTCGATGGCGGTCAGCGGAATCGTTTCATCGAGCATGGTGTTTACAACATCCACAAAGGGTACGCCTGCAACGACTGCTTTGAAGAGGTCGGGGCGCATGTTCATGACCGCACCCATGAGCAACCCACCTGCGCTGCGTCCTTCGATGATGAGTCTGTCTGATTGGGTGTAGCCATTTTGAGTGAGATGCTCTGCACAGGCTATAAAGTCAGTGAACGTGTTCATTTTCTTTTCAAGCTTGCCGTCTAGTTTCCATTGGCGGCCGTATTCACCGCCTCCTCGGATATGAGCGATGCCAATCGTCATGCCCCGGTCGAGCAATGAAAACCAGCTTGAACGAAACGATGCGTCATAGGGATAGCCATATGAACCGTATCCATAGAGAAGCATGGGAGCTTTGGCATTGGCGGCCACAGTCTTTTTGCGAATAATCGATATTGGAACTTTAACGCCGTCTTTGGCTTCCGCGAAAATTCGGTCGGTCACATATTGCGAGCGGTCGTAATCACGAACTGGCATCTCTTTCATCAGCGTCTTGCTCTTTGTCTTCATGTCATAGTCAAAGACAGAGCTTGGAGTTTTCATGGAAGTGTATTTAAAGCGGAAGATATCAGTTGAAAATTCTTCATTTGTGCTGGGCCAGACGTCATAGCTTGCCTCGTCGAAAGAAATTCTATGTTCAGCACCTTGCGTGTTCAGTTCCTTGATCCGCAGTTGAGGCAACCCGTCCGACCGCTCCCAGAGGACCAAGTAGTTTTGGAACGCAGCGATACTATTGAGGGTAACTGAGTCGGAGTGCTCAATGACCGTTTGCCATGAGTCGAGGTTTGTCTTTGCTGTGGGAGTACGTAGAAGTTTAAAGTTCTGGGCATTTAAATTGGAGAGTATGTAGAAATGGTCGCCGTGATGGTCGATTCCATACTCGTGACCTTGTTGGCGAGGTAGCACGACTTTCAAGGCTTCACTTGGGGTATCGGCGTTGATCGTATGGACCTCTGTTGTGATGGCGCTTTCGAGTGACATCGTGATGAATTGTCCACTCCGAGTTTTCTCTACGTTGAGGAAGAACCGGTCGTCGGCCTCCTCGTAAACAATCTTGTCGTCTTGGCTTTCAGAGCCGAGGCGATGGCTGTGCAGCCGGTATGGGCGATTGGCTTCGTCGACAGTGGTGTAGAATATCGTTGCGTTATCGTTGCCCCAAGCGGCCGAGTCGTAAGTTTTCTCAATGGTGTCTGGAAGCATTTTTCCTGTTTTGAGATCTTTGAATTGCAGGGTGAATTGTTCATAACCGCTGGAATCCGTAGAAAACGCGAGAATGCTGTGGTCGGGGCTTACTTCAAATATTCCGAGATCCATGTATTTTTTGCCATCGGCGAGCGCATTGACATCAAGAAGGATCTCTTCGGGCGCATCTGGTTTTATCTCTTTTCGGCAATAGATAGAGTAGGGCTTCCCGCTTACCGTGCGCGAGTAATAAAGGTAGTCGCCTTTGCGATTCGGTACGGATGCATCGTCCTCGACAATCCGGTGCAGCATCTCGTCATAAAGCGATTTTTGAAGCGCTTCTGTGTGAATCATTTGCGCTTGGGTATATTTATTTTCGTTCTCTAGGTACGCAATGGTCTCCGGATTGGTTTTTTCTCGTAGCCAAAAATAGTTATCGGTACGTTGGGTTCCATGAAGCTGGGTAACATGGGGCTTAATTTGAGCAATGGGGGCTTGCATGGACTGGGCTTCCGGTGAGGGTAAAGTTGTGACGGACTGGTTTTGGTTTGCGCAGGCGGCAAGTAATATCAAAGATGTAAGTGTTATGTAGCGCATAAAATTCTCCGAGTTTTATTGGCGAGGTGGTCTACCAGGGGTGGGTCAGCCCTGCAAATACGGGCTGGATCTATCGCTTCAGTCTGATAGACACATTTTCACCTGTAGGAGGAATGTAGAGATGGACTTGGCACCGGTATTGACTGAGATTCGCCTTAATAACGATGACAACAAGATGTTGTTGATTTTTTCGAACGAAAAAGAATTCGAGTTTTCCTATGAATTTCTGAGGGTTTATAGCCCTTCAGCAGAGGTTCGAGGACATACGGAGTCCGAATCGGTTCTGCAGACAGGCAAGAAGAAGGTGGGCATCAAATTGGTCGAGCCGGTGGGCAATTATGCTGTTCGGATTGATTTCGACGATGGCCACAATACAGGTCTTTATAGCTTCGAATGGCTCTATGAGTTGGGTGAGAATCAAGACCACCTATGGGGCGATTACCTCGAACGCCTCGAGAAGGCTGGCGCCAGCCGCGACCCGCTAACCATTGTCTAATTGGTAGCGATCTCGAACCTGCGATATAGGTTTTCACTAAAGCTTACAGCTGGAAAGTCGGGTTCGAATGCTTAGGGTCGTAGGGTATGCCTTCATCACAATTATAGTGCTCGCACTAAGTGTGTTGACCATCGTTTGGAATATCGCAGCTTTACCGGCTCTTGCTGTTCCACTGACCCTCGATAAAACTTTTGCGAATGTCCACATCATTAATCCAGGACAACCCATACTTTCACATCAAACCATCACGCTTAAAAATGGGGTCATCGAATCGATTGTACCGGCAGCGAAGACAGAGCGCCGCAATATCGCTCGTTATGTGATGCCGGGTTTAATCGATGTTCATGTTCATTCGCCGCGCTTCCAGCCCGACTTAGAACTCTTTAATACACTCTATTTAATGCATGGCGTAACCACTGTGCGTAACCTGAGTGATGGAGATGAAATTTTTGAACTGGCTCAAGATATCTCGAAGGGTGAACGAATCGGTCCGAGACTGCTGGGCTGTGGAACACCGTTAGATGGACCTCAGGGCACTTCGATTTCCGAGCATTTAGATAACCCCGAGGACGCGATTGAAGCGGTGAATGCGCGGCATGAGGCCGGAGCGAGCTGCATTAAAGTATACCCAACGCTGCCACCTCAAGTATTTTTAGCGATCAAGAAACGTTCTGAGGAACTGGGGCTTCCGGTCGTCGGTCGTATGAATAACCGACTTGGGATTGAAGGCGCCAGTATGGACGAGGTGCATCACCTGCACGGTGTGCTCGATGTGGTGTCACCGGGCTTTAGAACCCAAGATGTGTCAGGTTGGCTGAAGTCATGGCGTAAAAAATTCAATAAGGAGCGCCTTGGAATCTCGGTTCGGATGGCGCAGTTATACAAGTCGGCTCACGTACCCTCCCTTGTTGGTATCGGATACCTAGCTTCTCATAAGAATAGAAAATTACCGAAACCGAAGCTCAGACTTATGCCCGACTGGTATTCAGACACGAATGGAACCCATTATTACAGCTTGAAAAAAAGTGTTCGAAAATCGGCTAAGGTGGCTATTCCGAAAATGATGAAAACGGTTAAAGCCCTCCATAAAGCAGGTGTCCCGATCATGGTGGGTACCGATAGCCCGATGGATAATATCGTCCCCGGAGCGTCTTTTTATGATGAGCTGAATTTGTTGGTTCAGGCGGGTATGTCAAGCGAGCAGGCTTTGGCCTCGGCTACAGTGGTGGCGGCTCAGCGGCTTGGCTTGGAAGATACCGGAGTTATAAAAGAGGGCGCTCAAGCAGATCTACTCGTACTCTCCAGTGACCCATCTAAGGATTTAGAGAATCTATCGACCCTTGAAGAAGTTGTGGTTCAGGGAAGAGCGTACAGTGCACGTAAGTTAACATTGCATCAACGTAAGCAAATTAAGTCGAGTCGCAAAGGCCTTTATCGGTATATGAATGACCTCATTCCTTACATCTCGGACTGGCTATAAACCGGAACTCTCTTTGGACAATGTGAACTCAAACTCGGTGGCTCGGTCTGCACGCCCAGGGTTGCGTAGAATGATATTGCCACCTTGTTGTTGAATAATTGCTCGCGTGACAGCTAAGTCAGTTTGAATGGACTCATTTTCAACATCAAAGATTTCAAAAGCCAGTTCTGGCGAGATGGGATTACCATTGCTGCCGAAGAGTAATCGAACGCAGTTGCTTTCCTCTGTCATGCGCACGTGTAAGACAGGCATTCTGCCGGTGAGCGCATGCCGAATAGCGTAGGTAAGCATCGAGTTCAGTGCATCTGTTAGAATAAACGGGTTTCCATGCACCAGAACCTGTGAGGAAGCGCTGGAGATATTTTCTTTAAATTGAACATGACTAAAAACATCTCCAACCGATTGGCGGCTATCTTCGATGGCTCTTTCCCAAAGCTCGTTGAGCGAGATAAGGCGGTTTGATTTCTTTGGCTCGTTGCTTAAAGCATTCATCTCCTCAACAACGTCGGCCAGTCTTTGGGAATGCCGCTCAAGCGCCGTTAGGTGATGACGCTGGTCGATATTGTTCTTTTCTGCGCGCAGACTCATATCATTCACCTGTGTGGTACCATCTGAGAGGTCGAACACGGAGTCGGTGATGTAGGTCGCGCTTGCTAAGCTTTGGCGATAATGCCCGGCAGCATCCTCCAGGGAACGCAGTGGTTTATCCAGTGCTTGAGCTATATTTGAGAAGATTTGAATCCTGGCTTCCATCTCTTTATTGAGTTGGCGGCGTAGTTTTTCGGATTCAGCGTCGGCTTGTACTGTTTCTTCTCGCACACGATTGATTCGAGCACCTAAAGCCATGGCCAGCATCACGAATTCCGCGGCGGCTCCATAATGCAAGCTGTAGGTTGTAATAGTAGTACGAGGAATAAAACCCAGCTTACTAAATGCAAGCGCGAATGCGCCAAAGACGATGCCGAGCCACGAGATGGTAAAATACCTTGCAGTGGCCGAGCCATTCTTCCATTCCGCTAAGCCCGTCACAAATGCGATGGTTACGCCGAGAACAGACAGTCCAATGGCGGGCTTGATGACGGTGCTAAAGGGCATAAAGATTCCAGCTAAAGCCACAAGCCAGAGCATTCTTGTTACAAGGGTTAGAGCAATAGAGGTTCGAGGCCGAATGGTCTCCATTTCGAGGAACCAATTTACAAAGAGCAGTCCAGATGCGGCAGATGCGGCGAGAGATACCGTGAGTGCGGCCCCGTTTAGACGCGAACTCTCCGGCCAAAAGAACTGGTAGCCGAGCCCTTCAATGGTACCGAGGAATGTTGTCAGTGAAATGACAAAGATGACATACGGAATATAGCCACGGTCACCAATCATCAGAAAAATGAAGAGATTAAAGATGACCATGACGATGGCCATACCGAAGAAGAGCCCTATCTGAGCTTGGTGGTATTGTTCGTCAGCCCAAAACCCATCGTAACTTTGTACTGAGAGAGGGAGTTGCATTGCAATTGCAGAGCGAACCCGAATTAAAAACTCTTGGCTTGTGTGAACTTTGAAGTCGACCGGAAAGAGAAAGTCTCGGTGAGAAACCGGACGGGAGTAAAAGGAGCGAGTACTGCCTGTTCGCCACCTTGGAATGGTTCGGCTGCCTGAAGACTCGTAGACGTCGATTAAACTCAGGGAAGGGTTTCTGAGTACGATGTACCAATCCTTAGCGGAAATATTCGCTGCATCTAACTTGATGTAAATCCAAGTTGTCGTTTCGGTGTAACCCAAAGAGGGAGTCTCGATTGCGACTGTTGTGAACTTTCCTTCTCGAGCATATCGCATGGCTTCTAATGGAGTTAGGTCGTTGTTGTGGTCGAAAAATATGAACTGCGACCCATTCCCCATGAGTTGTTCAGTGTTCGTATTTCCAAGAGTCCAGGGTTTGACAGGATCAGCAGAAACGTACTGCGGTGCTAGAAAGGACAGTACAGCCAAGAGCACAGAGAAGTACTTCATGCCACAGTCCTTTCCGATTGTGGTCTTATCGCTTTATTCTTGGGTAGAATAATCTCAAATTGGACCCATCCACTTTGGTTGCCTGAATCGAGCAGACGAACATTCGCGCCCTGTTGCTGCAGAACGGTTCTCAGGACCGGTAAGCTGGTAGCTTGGTTGCCCGTAACAGACCGAGAATGATCAAAGAGAGTGGATACCGTATCAAGAGGTATGGCCGGTCCATTATTCTTAACAGTAATGGTTCTAGTTTGAGCGCCTTCGGTGACGACAATCAGTACGGAGGGATTGAGGGAGTCGAGGCAATAAGTAAAAGCATTTAAGATGATTGCGGAGGTGGCATGTCCAATGATGTATGGATTACCAAAGGTATGCCCAATATCGTCTAGGTTTGAGTTATCTATCTTCAAACTAATCTTCTGATAATTGCGTACACCGTGCTCATTTTTCACGCGCTCAAGTGCATTTTTAATGAGGTGTTGCAGAGATATTTTTTCGTTGAGCCGGCCACCCACTACTCCCATGCCTTGAAGTTCGCGGACCACAAGAGAGACGTTCTTAAATGACTCATCCAAAGTCTTCAAATGGGATCTTCGCTCTTCGACACTGCGTTCAAGATCGATTTTGGTTTTGTTGTCATCGCCGATACTGCCCGGGAAGAGAAAGTCTACAACGCTTGAGGCGCCGACCATGTTCTCTGAAAGTAAGCGCAGCAAACGATGCATCTCGCCGAGAGGTTTATTCAGTTCCGAGGTGACTCTAGAAAAGATGTGCAATCGTGATTGTAGGTGGCTCGTCATCTCTTTGCGAAGCATCGTGCGCTGCCGGTTGGCCTCGTGATTTTGCTCTTCCAGTAGGTTCATTCGATAACCCAAGGCAAACGAGAGAAGAATAACCTCCAGAGCGGATCCTACTTGTAGAGCATATTCCGATGCAGGAGCTTTGCTAATGATGCCAAATTTGTTCAAAGCCACGCTCAGGCCGCCGATTAGAAATGTGGACCATGCCAACATATAATACCCGGCCGAGCGGTCGCCTTTTTGAAAACAGATAGAGCCAGCGGTTAGGTTCATGACAAGGCAAAAGACGGAAACGACTCCGCATTGACGAATATTAAAGGTGTAGGGCGCCCAGGGAATGATGAAGAGATTAATCAGGCCAGCAAAAGCAATGAATCGCAGAATACGTGAGGCCCAAGGTAATTGAATTGGAAGTGAGAGGAAGTCGTCCGCAAAGCGTGCAGAGAAGATGGTGGCCAGTGTAATAAACAATGGGGTCGCAAGGTTGTTGAATGCGGGCGCGTCGGGCCAGATCATCTGAAAACCCATGCCTGTGAGTGTAAGAAGCATGGCTGCGATCGAAGAGATGCTTAATATATAATAAAGATAGACGCGCTCCCGAGTACTAACGAAGAGAAAGAGATTGTAGATGACCATAACGAGAATGATTCCGAGGTAGATTGCCTGGAGGAATAGTCTGCCTTGGTCATGGTCCCAAAATGCGCGTTGAGTCCAAAGATTAATCGGGAACTGCATGGAGCCCGTTGTCTCTATTCGCAAGAAGAATGTGTTGGTTTGAGAATCAGCGAGGTCAATGGGGAAGATAAAGTGGCGATGGATGATCGGGCGCTGATTAAAAAAGTATGTATCGCCAGTAGAGTGAAGATGTTCGAGCGAGTTCTCTGTGAGTTGGTAGAGAGTGACCGAATCGAGCTGAGAGTAACCGAGTTCTAGATAGAATTTCCCTGATTTTGAAGATATCAATTTGATGGGTAACGCTACCCAAACGACATCATCGGTTATGCCTAAAGATGGTGTATGGTTGTTTGATATATGAAATGCGTCTGATGCATAGAGTTCAGGTATTGCTTCTGCGTTTAGTTGAGTGGGTGAGCCCCTCAAGATTAAAGCATCGGCTCCCAAGGACGTTTTAGACTCACTGATATAAATATCTGGGGCAGGTTTGGCATGCGCGGTCGTAGCAAGGAGAGAAGTGCTCAGGACAAAGAGCAGTGAGAATATCTTTAAAGATAGGCGTGTCATATCGGCAGCTAAATTATAAACTTAAGTCCGGTGAGTTGAGCTAGGTTTTTATAAATTTCTTGGACCAGCAGTGGGGTAGCAACTTGAAACCTGAGTGTTAATGCCAAGTGTTGACCGGTTTTACTTTGGCGCTCACTCGTTTCGATTTGTGCATCGGGTCCCAAGTGTTTCACGCAGATTGTTTTCGCATCGGCGCGAAAGGCTTCAGTATCAGGACCAATAATCTTGATGAGGTACTGGGCCGGAAACGAGTGCGCTGTTTCGAGGGCCTCAATAGAGGGTACGCTGATTGGTTTTATGGATTTTGTCGTCACGTGTTGCTCTTTACGCAAATGCAATTAATGGATGTTCATCCATTTTTACTGCAAGATTATAGATTTGTCCCGGCGCTCGGCCGATAACAATGCCATGCTCGTCACGCTGTGGATACTTTGGAAAGACCAAGTAACCCGCTTGCGGCACTACCATATCGGACCCGTCGTCGTGCTTACCAATCACTTGGGATTTTTCAACCCAGGTAAAGTTGAGAAGGCCTGGTTCAAGCTGGCTACCGGGCCCGGAGAAGCTTTCTGCATATTGAATTTCGATAAATTCAAATTCCGGCGGGTTTGAGCTTTCGAGTTGTGCTTTGATGCTCTGTCCCGCGGCGACGGCATTCAATGCGTTCAATGCGCGTTCCATGGTTTGCCATGTAAGCTCTTTGGCAATTTCCGTGATCCCCTTTTGGCCCATTTCCAATGTGATGCCGGGAATACCGCGGTTGCGAGCGAACTCATCCGCGCAAACACAACCTGCGGAGAAAGCGTGGCGGGAGTCACGTGTGATCAAGCTGGTGCCACCGCCGAGCAGTTTAGCCCATTGGTATCCAGACTCATGAAAAGGGAAAATGTAAAACGGTTTTTCAGATGGCTCGATGGTTTGGTGAAAATCGATGAAGACGTCGGCCTGGTTGAGGACTTCCATCATTTCAAAAGCCCGCTTCTTTTCGAGGCTCTCTGGAGCCTCCTCAAGGAAGACTCGATTGAGATCGGCCTCAAGAAAGCGTTGGTCTTTTTTACAGGCTTCGATATTTCCAAGCATCAGGGTGACGCGGCCGCCGTACTCAAACTCACCGTTTGCCAGGGCTTGCGCCATTTGGACGAAGCCGGGGAGGCTTCCGGTCTCGTTACCATGTGTAATGGCACCAAAAACCATATGTTGGTCGTGTTTTCCAAAGTCGAAAGAAAGGGTCCAAGGTATGGGCCCACCGTGCTTTGGCACCAAGGCAGCGAACTGATCGAGGTATGTTTGGACTTGAGTCATAGACGTTCTCGCGGTCTGAAGCTTTCGTGGTCTATATACACAGTGATCTTGCAGGTGCAACGCGGCAGAATTCGAAAATACGACGCGCAGCAAACAAAGAGTGTCCTCTGGGTGCGTGGCGCAAAGCTCTGTGAGTTAGAGGTTGATGTAACTTACCTGAGTTTCGAGGAAATCTTTGAGAATCTTCATCGTCTCCGTAGGGTTCTCGGTGGTAAATTGAAGCGCGACAAAAGTTGAGGCAGCTCGTAAGATCTTACTGTGAATAACGATTTCTATTTCCGGCAAGAGCAGATGAAGGTTGCCGAAGTCTTCGAGTACTTGATTTGGAAGATCGGGTTCTAGACCTGCGTCAAACCTAGCACCGCCAAGTCCAATATCGTAAGTCTTACCAAGAAATGTCTTGTCGCCAGCAATGAGTTTACAGGGCACAAGCACCCGGATACGCTCGAATTTCCTGCGATTGTCTCGGTCCCACGGCAACTTCAAAATCAACCCCGCTCCGCTTGTGGTTGTTCTTTTATCCACTGCTAAAATTCTAGCATAGGATTCCCATTTCGGTCGATAAAAGGTTTAGAGAACGCCTGTCGTTTTATGGGTTTCACATTAGCGCCCCGCTTCGGTACACGGTTGTTATGTCGAATGATATCCAAAAAGCGGTTGAGCCCAATGTCCCCATGCGGGCGGTTGTCGTCCTGTTTGTGGCGGTCACAACGATTAGCTCAGCTGGGGTCCTGGTTGCATCGAATGAAACGGTGGACGCCAGAGTCATCGCTTGGTGGCGTATGCTGGGCTCATTCGTCGTCCTCGCACCATTTTGTCGCCAGGTTCAATGGCGTGAAGCTTGGCGCATGGCGCTGGCGGGGTTATTCTTGGCAATCCACTTTGCCACGTGGTTCGCATCCTTACGCTATATCCCGGTGATGAGGTCTACCTTATTGGTTACGATTGCTCCGATTTGGGCCGGTTTGATTGAGTGGGGCGTTTTACGCAAGCCACCGGTACGCCAGTTCTGGCTGGGTTTAGCGGTTGCCATTCCAGGCGTGGGTGTGATGACCGATGGCTTCGGTGGAGGAGGGCAATGGGTGGGCGATGGGCTCGCTATTCTAGGTGGAATAAGCGGCGCAGCCTATTTCGTGATCGGCAGTGAGGTGCGCAAGCGCATGGCGGTCATGCCCTATATGTGGGTGGTCTGCGGCGTTGCTGCATTGGCACTTTTGCCCGTGGTTGTGGTCTCAGGGGCTCCTCTTTGGGGGTTTGGCCTTCGAGAGTGTCTCTTGTTGGCGGCTTTGGTCGCAGGCCCGCAACTGATTGGGCATAACGGGCTCAACTATGTTCTGAAGTTCTTACCAGCTTCCACAGTCACCGCGGTGACGCTCTTGGAACCCATTGGCGCGGCGGTCCTGGCTTTTGTCTTTTTGGTGCAGATCCCCAGCTCTTTGGAGATCATCGGCGGGTTGTTGGTGATTGCCGGTCTCTTCGTTGCTCTGAAGCCAAAGTCATAAGTTCCTAGATTTACTGCAGATTGTTGAGTTTGCGAGTTTTTTGATCTCTTGCTTAACGCCCCTTATCTTCTGAGTTGATGGCGCAGGGACGCGCCAGTGAAGATGTGAGGCATTGTTGTGCAACATAACGCGACCGTAACGCAGTACCATGGCCCTGAAAGACGTGCTCATAAGCGCTATCCCGCCCCGGTGAATGTGCGTGAAATGATTCCAGGAAAGCAATTTTTCAAGCCGTTGAGCCTGGGCTATGGTGGGATCAGCTGTCTAGTGGAGCGTGGTTACACCAAAGACACCTTGGTCGTGATGGAAATCGATCTTCAGGATGGCTCAATGCCGTTTAGCACGCCAGCGCGAGTGATTCGGGTTGATGCTAGTTCAAAAGGCAGTGTGATGGCGTTGCGATTTATGATTCCGCAAATGCAACTGGGTCCCTACTTCGAAAAGATAAAATAGCTAATCTTATTAGTGACTTAATCGTTTCCTGGCTTCTTTTTCCCAATCCCTTGTTCCGAGAATTCCTTTACAAAAGAACCTAATTTGAATCTTGGTTATCGATCAGGACTGGACAGTTTTGCCCAGCGTTCGAATCTTGTTATATCGAGAAGTGGAAAGTAAGACCTTCGGAAAAGTGGAAGGTTCAACTTGCCACTTCTGTGTTGGGCAGATACTCTACGACGTGTTGGGAGAAACAAGACATGCCTCAGGCGAACCCGGTGGATAAGGCCTCATTGGTCAAAATTTCAAAATTGGCTGCTATGTCAGGCGTTTCTACGCCTACGATTAAGTATTATATGACCGAAGGGTTACTTCCTGGGCCCGCGCTCAAAACCAGTCGTAACATGGCTTGGTACGATCCGGTTCTCGCCGAGCGGGTCAAAGTGATTAAAGATTTACAAAGCAATCACTTCTTTCCTCTCAAAATGATTGGCGAAATCTTAGAGCCAGCACCGAGTGCAAACATCCGCGACGACATCGATATTGAGATGCGACGACGGTTGGGGCGCATAGGTGAAGTGATCGAGCAATCAACCTCCGCAAGCCGCTTCGACCGTAATGCCGATGAGGCTGGCGATGTGTTGAGCCGCAGCGAGATTCTCAAACTGGAAATTTCTGAAGATGAGCTGGCGATTCTCGATAAGCTGGGCATGACACCCGAAGCTCACGATAAAAACGGGGAGCGGATCTATGAGGGCGTTGGCCTGGACATGGTTCGCATTATTCATGAGACCCGGGAAGCTGGCATGGGCGATATTTTCCCGATGGAAATCCTAGAGCCATACATCGAATCTATCGGAACGCTGGTCGAGCGTGAACTTTCATTATTCAGAGAGCGAGTATTGGATGGTGCGGATTTACCGGACCAACCCTTTGATGAAGTTGCACGAAATGCAACGGCTTTGAGCGAGCGTCTCGTTTTGGCAATTCGCTCGCAATTACTCTTACGAGAAGTAACGAAACTTATGGGCGGGGCATCGCCTCAATAATATAAAATAGCGCGCACTGAATTTATGGGTTTAGGGATTATTGATGAAATTGAAATGTATTGTTGTAGCAGCCTCGTGGCTTGCACTGGGGTTAGTTACTTCTTCTTGTGGAAGCTCAACTGCTGAGAACTACCAAGAAAATACGCAAGCTGGCGAAGAGCAAAATGATACAGCTGGCGCAGATGACGCCGGCATGGATGACGAGAACACGGATTCGAGTACTGATGAGACCGCGGGTGAGGATACTCAGCCCTCGACCGATGATGGTTCGACCAATGAAGACGCGGGTAATTCGGACAACGGTGAGAGCACAGGCGATACGACCGATTCTAATCAAGATTCGAGCGACACGACCGATACCGATACCGATACCGATACCGATACCGGCGATGACACTGATTCCCAAGGTGGAAATAACCAGGCAAGCTACGGTAATATCGCTGATACGGGCAATTATGAGCAAACTCGCGAAGACGGCGTGGAGCTTCCCGGCGCTGATGGCCGTGTGATGACCACTACTGTCTGCACGCCATCAACGGGCAATGAGCATGCCATCGTCTTGGTATCGCCAGGCTTTCAATTGGGTCGTGAACTGTATGAGAGCTACTGCGCTCATTTAGCATCCTGGGGATACATCGCCATTTTACAAACATACTCTGAGAGCGGTTTCTTTATGAGCCATGGCAACTTGGCTGCAGATACAACTGGACTAATCGACTGGTTGGAAACCGAAGGAGCCGGTAACTTCCCATCTTGGAATGGTGAAGTAGGGCTTGTGGGACATTCTCTCGGCGGAAAGCTAAGCCTGCTTGCAGCCTCTCAAGATGCACGTATTGGAGCAGTAGTGGCGCTGGACCCTGTGGACAGTGACGATGAGCCGGTTGCTCCAGATCGTATGATGGATGTTGAAGCACCTGTGTTGATTTTAGGAGAGATGCTAGATTCAACGGGTTCTTTTCAAGCTTGTGCACCAGAAGCTGATAATTTTCGTCAGTTCTTTGAATCATCGCGCCCAGGGACGATTGAGATTGAGTTGTTTGGAGTAGGCCACATGGACTTTCTAGATAATCCCAATTGCCTCTTTTGTTCATTCTGCCAAAGCGGTGATTTAGGTGATGATGTTGTGAAGGAAATCGCTAGAAGAAGTATCGTGGGATTTTTTGGTAAGCATCTGAATGCAGACAATGGCTTTGACCCCTATATTGCAGGTCAGCCAGTACAGGACGATGCCCAAGAAGGTATCTTGAGCATCCGCACCCGTTGATTAGAAATTTGCTCGTCTCTTGTTACGCTTACCGTTCTTGCGACGAGCATCTTTTTTCATCGCCTTAAACTGATCGCGCTGTTCCGGCGTGAGATGAGCACGAGCCTTAAGCATTGCCTTTACACGTGTCTTGTGAATCTCGATTTCCAGTTTACCAATGTCTTCAACCATTCGCATGATCTCTGATTCGTTGGGTTGCTCGACATCGAGTGAATCGTGCATGGCAACTTTAAGCTTTTTAACTTCGAATTTAATCTCCATGATGGCATCTCGTGCTTCGCGCCGGATTTCTTTCATAGATGCAACGGTACTTGAGTCGAGACCCAGCTCTGCGGCCACCTTTTCAAGATCTGGCCCCATGGCGTTGCCTTTACCGCCATGCCCACGTGCCCAAGCTGTGCCTGAGGTAGAAACGAAAAGCATAGATGCTGCAGCAAGTGTTAGAAATAATTTTGAGTTCATTGAACTGAATCCTTTCGGGGCCTGGGTATTAGTCAAACATCACCTGTGAAATGGTGATGTAGTCATCTGGTAAATAAGTTTCGTGGTCGTTGTCTGGGTCGTAGTTTGAAAAGAGCTGAACCGTTGGTTCATCTAGAACCGTTGCAGCTAATTGTTGTTCAGAGACTTCGAATAGATTGGTTTGAGTGACAATTGCCCCGACGAGAAGAAGCAATGAGAACACAGCAGCAAATGCTGGAAACACATTTCGTTCTCCCGGGTCTCCTTTTTGAAGGTCGCGGCGTATTTTCGCCTCCATCGTATTCAACTCAAAAGGCGAGGCAGGTTCATGCTTGTAATTTTGAGCAATCGCCTCAATCCAGGCATCATCGCTTTGTTCAGGCTGAGTCATGACTTTTTCTCGACTTCCGTGGGTCTAATGTCGTGGAGTTGTTTGCGCAGAGTCTCTGTTGCTCGGTGAAGGTGACTCTTGAGCGTACCGAGAGGGGAGCCCATAGTGTCAGCGGCTTCTTGATTCGTGAATCCCTCGAGGTGAACCAAAACAAATGCTTCGCGCTGTCGAGGGCTGAGCTTGGTCATGGCTTTGTGAATACGTTTTTGTAGTCCGTGGTCGGCCGTAGAATCAGGCATTTCAACGGATCTGCTGGGTAAAAAGATCTGACGAAGAAGCTTTCGTGTTTTATGGCGACGCTGAATTGTCCGGCATTCGTTGACGAGAATTTGGAAAAACCAACTTTTGAGACGTTTGGGGTTTTCGAGTTGGGAAAAGTTTCCCCATGCTTTTTGAAAGGCGGTTTGAACGGCATCTTCGGCCAAAGAGTCATGGTTTCCAAGTAGGCGCCAGGCAGTTGAAAGCGCCTGACTATGATGGCGCTTGATAAGCTCGTCGAAGCAGGCTTGCTGACTGATTTCAGACGGTGACTCAAATACGGTCGCGATGCCTGGATGAGCTATGTTCTCGGTTTTGATTCTCATGACATAGGTTAGATGCCTCAAACATCAGTTCGGTTTACGGAAAAAACTATTTAATTCGTAAGTGGTTGAAAAGTCGAAGTAAAAATATGTCCTGATTGACGGTTTGACGCGTAGCGTATACGCTTTGTCGACCTGATAATAGCGCTGGAGGCTCACGATGATGCATCGCCGCAAAGACTTTGTTCGACAATTTATTTGGCTGATATTTACCCTGTGCGCATTGGGTTTGGTGGTGTCGTGCGTAGCGCCTCCATATGACCCGGCAGGCTCTGAAGAGACCACAGACGAAAACACGGATGATTCGGATTCATCGTCCGGGTCTGAAGACGATTCAGAGAGCGATGCTGAAGATGATGATTGCGGATGGGGCCAAGCACTCAACGACGACGGAGAGTGCGTGCCAAGGTGTATTTTTGACCAGTGCCCTCCCGGTTATACCTGTGATGAGGATTCGGACTTGTGTGAGCCCGACGCTGATTCAAGCGATGATGACGAGGACGAAGAAGACACAACATCAGACGGTCCGTGTGATCCTGCGAACTGTCCTGATGGCTACACCTGCCCCGATGATGCCTCCTCGTCAGAGTGTGTTCCGATCGAAGATGGTGGTTGCGGCGGCGTGTTTGATTGTTCGTTTGGAGAAACTTGCGTCGACGGCGCATGCGTTCCGCTTAGCGGAGAATTGGTCACGGTCTGCAGCGATGATGGCGACTGCCCACTGCTGATGACGTGTCAGGTTGGTGTTTGTGTTGGCTGCTTGGATGACTTGATGTGTGCCGGCGATGCCCGCTGCATCTTAGGTGTTTGCGTTGAAGCTGATCTTGGTACAGCCGGTGACTGTATCAATATGGAATGCGCTGAAGGGCAAACGTGTAATTGGCAAACCGGTATCTGCGAACCGAACTGCAGCGAAGATACGGATTGTCCTGACGGAGAATTTTGCTCGGCCATTACACAGTTTTGTACACCAGAATTTCAATGTGAGACAGACGCGGATTGTGTGACGGGAACATGCGTGGGAACGGTTTGTGTCGGTTGTACTGATGATACGGATTGTCAGCCCGGCTTGACCTGTACTTTTGGAGCATGCCTTCCTAATCCGGTGGGCTCAGATCCATGCTCAGCCGCTGAATGCGATGAAGCCACGGAGGCTTGTGACCCGCTTGACGGCAGCTGTTATCCGGCAGATGGAACCTGCGATTCAGATGATGAATGCCGCGAGGTCCATGATTGCAGTATCTTTGGCGTGTGCAGTGGATGTGACGTGGATGGCGATTGCCGGCCCGAACAACGCTGTATCCTTTCTGCTTGTGTGTTGCTCTAATGAAAACGAAACATTACCGAACCTGTAGTATTTGCGAAGCCCTCTGCGGACTTGAGTTAACTGTGGAAGACAACCAGGTTGTCTCTATTCGGGGTGATGCAGATGACGTTCTAAGCAAGGGATATCTTTGCCCCAAAGGGGTGGCGATGCAGGATCTGCATACAGATCCCAATCGGCTGAGAACGCCTTTGAAAAAAACTGAGTCCGGCTTTGTTCCCATTGATTGGGACACCGCTTTGAATATCGTGGCTGAGAAGTTGACCGAGGTTCGAGAACGGGACGGTCGAAGCGCTGTTGCCGTCTATGCGGGGAACCCGAACGCTCACAACTATGCAAGCATACTGACAAGCCAAGTATTACATAAGGCGCTAGGAGCACGCAGCCGGTTCTCGGCCACATCAGCCGACCAGCTTCCGCACATGTTTGCCGCGCTCTACATGTTTGGTAACCAGTTGGTTATTCCTGTACCGGATGTTGACCATACCGATCATATGTTGATTCTAGGAGGGAACCCGGCCGCTTCGAATGGCAGCTTAATGACGGCACCCGACATGCCCAAGCGCTTAAAGGCCATTCGGGCTCGCGGTGGAAAAGTGGTCCTCTTTGATCCTCGTCGAACGGAAACGGCGCGCTTGGTCGATGAACACCATTTCGTAAAACCCGGCACAGACGCTTTGTTAATGATGGCCTGGGTGAATGTGTTGTTTTCCAAAAAATTGGTCTCGAATGGCCCATGGACAAACTACGTTAAAGGGCTCGATGTGGTGCGAGAGGTTTGTAAACCCTTTACACCTGAGGCTGTTTCTAAGCATGTTGGCTTGGGCGCTGAAACCATCGAGCGAATTATTCAGGAAGTGTGTGATGCTCCCTCTGCGGCTATCTATGGTCGCATGGGTGTCTGCACGCAAAAGTTTGGCGGCCTCAGTGCATGGCTACTCAACGTATTGAATATTCTTACCGGTAATCTAGATCGCCGCGGCGGTGTGATGTTCACCAAGCCAGCTGTCGACTTCGCGCATCTTGCAGGAAAAAGTGGAAACCTGGGTCATTTTAATCTCTGGCAAAGCCGAGTGAGTGGTTTACCTGAATTTGGCGGCGAGCTGCCTGTATCAGTGATGGCTGAAGAGATTGATACACCCGGGAAAGGTCAAATACGTGCGCTGGTAACGTTGGCGGGCAATCCTGTGTTGAGTACTCCAAATGGTAAGCGCTTAGACAAAGCCTTGGAGCAACTCGAATTCATGGTTTCAGTGGATATGTATCTCAATGAAACAACGCGGCATGCCGATATTATTCTACCGACGGTAAGCCCTCTGGAACGAGACCATTTTGGTTTGGCTTTTCATAATTTCGCGGTTCGTAACACCGTCAAATACTGTGAACCTCTTTTTGAGAGAGATGGGAACACCAAGCCCGACTGGGAAATTATTGTTGAGCTCAGCAAGCGCTTGATGACCTTGAGGCCGGGTAAGGCGAAGCAGGCTCAGGGTAAAATGTTCTCGTTGATTCAGCAATTGGGTGGGCCGCCGCGTGCTTTAGATATGGCGCTGCGATTCGGAGCCTATGGCGCAGGCCTTAATCCTCTTGGTGACGGGCTTACCCTGGACAAGGTCAAAAAGACCCGTGGTGGTGTGGATTTGGGTCCATTACAACCCTGTATGCCGGAACGTCTCTACACCGAAGATAAGCTTATCGACTTAGCTCCAGAAGTGATTGTAGCCGATGTGGAGCGTCTGCGCTCTTTACTGGATGCGGAGCAAAGCGAAAATGAATTGGTTCTGATTGGTCGTCGCCAACTGCGAAGCAATAACTCTTGGTTGCATAATAGTAAGAGGCTAATGGGCGGAAAGAACCGCTGTACCTTATTGATGCATCCCGATGACGCTCAAGAGCGTGGGGTCGATGACGGCGATACCGTTGTTGTAGAGTCGCGGGTTGGAAGCCTTGAGATAACCATGGAAAAAACAGATTCGATGATGCCAGGCGTGGTGAGTATTCCACACGGTTTTGGTCACGGTAAGAAAGGCTCAAGCCTGGACGTGGCCAATAAGAATGCCGGTGTGAGCATCAACGACCTTACGGACGAAGAGCACTTCGACAGTCTTACCGGCAACGCTGGTTTCTCTGGAGTGCCCGTTGAAGTGAAACGTGCTGGAGTTTAAATAATGGCAGGCTTAGATGAATCAAAACCGTTTATCGCATTGAACATCGTTGTCCTCACTATCTCTGATACGCGAACCGAAGCTGATGATGTCTCTGGGCAAACCTTGGTGGAGCGGATTGAGAACTCAGGTCATTCCGTTCGGTTTAAGAGGATTGTTCGTGACGAGCAGGCCGCCATTGAAGAGTCGTTGAAGGAGTGTATTGCCGACCAAGCTATTGATGTTGTGGTTTCTACCGGTGGTACCGGGCTAACAGGTCGCGATGTGACGCCCGAAGCGTTTGCTGCGGTGTATGAAAAGCAAATCCCTGGTTTTGGTGAGCTCTTTCGCGCACAGAGTTATGAAACCATTGGAACGTCTAGCCTTCAAAGTAGAGCAACGGGTGGTGTGGCCGGTGGAACTTATTTATTTGCGCTGCCCGGTTCACCGGGCGCTTGCCGCGATGGATGGGATAAAATACTACAATATCAATTAGATAACCGATTTCGCCCCTGCAACCTTGTCGAGATTTTGCCACGTCTTCTGGAGATGTGATCAAACTTTAGCGGTCTTCACTCTTTTTTCCTTCAAGAATTACCCGATAACGTCGATACATTTTTGTGGTGCTGCCGCGTCGAGGCGTGGTGGTTTGGCGATAGCGAGTGAGGTGGAGGGCTTCCATGAACGACAGTACGAATTATCTTCCCGACGTTAAGCAGCAATATGAGGATTATCCTTTCCCAACCGTGGAGGCGTACGACGATACGTGGCGACTGCAGGTGATGCCGCAGGACATGCTCCAAAATATCAACCACTATTGTTTCGGTGGAAAAAAAGATTTCAGAGACAACTTTCGCGTATTGGTGGCTGGAGGTGGCACGGGGCACGCCGTTGTTTTTTTAGCTGAACAATTGCGAGAGATGAACGCCGAAATTTATTATGTGGACTTAAGTAAGGCCTCGCGAGAAGTCGCCCAAAAGCGTGCAGAAGTTCGTGGGCTTACCAATATCAACTGGATCTCTGGGTCGCTCTTAGATGTTCCAACGATGGGTATTGGTCAGTTTGACTACATCAACTGTACTGGAGTGCTGCACCACCTTGAAAATCCAACAGCAGGCCTCATGGCGTTGCGCTCTGTGCTTAAACCAGACGGTGCAATGGGCCTCATGGTTTATGGCAAGTACGGCCGCGCTTCCTACTATCACGTTCAGGAAATGATGGGGCTTATCAACGATGACAAAGAGGCACCTGAGCAAAAAATTGAAAATACAATGGCGGCAATGAAATCGTTGCCGGAGACGTTTTTTCTTGGCCACGGTATTCACCGGCAGCGCCACCTTGAAGGCTTCTTTAATGACCCTATCAACTTGTATGATACTTTTCTGCATTCGCAGGATAGAGCTTACACCGTGGCGGAAGTATACGAGTGGCTCAATACTTGCGGTTTGGAAATGAATGGTTTCACAAACTTCAACGCTACCATGGGCGAGAAGATTCAGTATCGACCTGAACTTTATATTAAAGATGAAAATCTATTAGACCGTGTGATGAAGTTTACACTGCCAAAAAGACAGGCGGTCGCGGAACTCGTAAGTTCCAAGATTGGTCTCCATTCTTTTTATTGCTCGTATCAAAGTGACACACAGGCAAGCCCTCTCGATTTAGAGATGGTTCCATTTTTCAGTGATTGTCATTGCGGAGGGGAACCCGTGTTTACCGAGCTTAACCTTGGGGAAACCTGTAGTTGGTTAGAAAGTAATCCAGGTGAGCAGTACGTCGTGCGGCATCCTACGGGGCTGACTATAGCGATTACGAATACCCCGTTGACCGGCCGAATCATGAAGTACATTGATGGCGAGCGGTCATTGAAAACCATTTTTGAAATGGTCTGCGAGGACTTTCGTGCACGGGGCTTCGCTCCATCACAAGAAGATCTTACTCAGAGTTTTCTTGGGATCTACAATGTTTGTTCGGAGATCGAATGGCTGAGGTTACGGCATGAATCTGTGCCTGCTTATCCAACCTATCAAGAGATGCAGGGCCGTGTCTCGTCTCAATATGCGGCTCGGAACAACGTCGCTTAAGGCGCCACTTCTTTAAAAGCCTCTATTGCTTCTAGTATTGAAGAAATTGATTCTGGTGCGTGTTCATCTGCTGCTGCAGACCAGGCACGGTTAAGCATGCGCTCGCCGTAGGCCACAACAACCAAAAGTTCAGCGCCCTTGTCCATCCCCAGCTTCTCGACGACCTTATTGCGAGCGATCGCAAAGGGAACGACATATTCTTGAAGAATAGCGTCTACGCGGTCACAGAGCTGGGCGGTGGTTAAACCGTTAGCGTCTGAACCAAGGTCTGCGAGAGGGGCTTGAATGCTTTCGAGCCGCTCAAACGGGTTGACGGCATTGGGGTCATTATCAGGCTGGTCCTGCTCGATTTTGATTTGCCTGCGCCATAAATAGATTCCGATGGCTGCGGCAACTGCTCCGACAATAAACACGGGTAGCGTGTCGGGGAATTGGCCACGTTCCAGAGGAAGCTTTGCGCTGCCGGCAATTGCCACAAGAATGCCTGCCGCAAAAATGTACGGTCCGAATGAACGCGATGATTGTGATTCAGTAGTCATAATGCTCAAGCTCCTGTGAAGATTTCGAAGGCTGCGTGTCCGATGCCCAAGAGGGCTTCTCCCACAATTAATCCAGCGGCGAGTGGAACAAGTTTATGTTCAACAAAGGCTGAGCCCTTTTTCTTCATGATGTACATGTTGGTCAGGCAACCGACGCCGTAACCAAGCGTGATAGAAAATGGCAGGTACATTGCAAGTCCAATCAAGACGCCGAGTCCACTCATGGGAGCTGCTCCTAGCAGTGCACCTACAATACCGCCCATGACGTATTTGTCGGTAGGCACATTGCCGCTTTGCACAGCATCGATGATTCCCATCAGTGCGCCGGCTTGGGGAGCTGGAAGAGCAGTGCCCTCGCCAAATCCGCCTTGTCCACCTGGGCCATTGGTCCAGAGCACGTAGATGGCTCCAAGTGCAAGGACAGCTCCAATCCAGGTAACACAAAATTGTGCAATCTGTTGCTTGATAGGACGCCCGCCAATCAGAAAACCGGTCTTAAGATCCTGCATCATATCTGCGCCTTGTCCGATGGCGACACATACCGCAACACCAACGACCATGGCGCCTGCAATGTTTCCGTTGAGGAGGAACATCATCAGCGTCACGCTGATAAGAGCCATCCCGCTCATAGGGGAGATGTCTGTCATACCAGTTGCTTGGGCGACGATAAGCCCGGCAAGGCCTAGCCAGATGGTTCCCACAACAGAGGCAAGCAATGCCTGTGGGACGCTTACGCCGGGAGTCAGAATGGACGCAATGAAGAAAAGAACTACCGCGCCAATGGTGCCGGCGATTAGAACGTTGAGGGGCAATTCATCGGTTCCAACTTTGCTACCACCAGCCTTTGCGGTTTTAGCAGCGGTTGAGAGCGAGCGAATGGCGCTCTTAATAGCGGGAAAGCTGACCACAACGCCCATCAAGGCGCCTCCAATCAATGCACCGATGCCCAGAGGGCGAATCATTTTTCCGTAGAGGGCGCCAAAGGCTGGCGTTCCATCAGAGATGGCACCAGCGGTGAAGTTGGCGAGAAGGTCCGTGGGAATATTGGGCGGTGTCCAGCCCATGTTGTAGGCGATGGGAGCGACAACCCACCAAGCGATAACACCCCCAACGAAAAATGGGAGACCACCTCGGCCAGAAAGAAGACCGGCGGCGAGGTTCATAAGCGAAAGATAAATGACGGGAGAGAGGTAATCAGGAATAACGCCAAAACTGATATTGAGCTCTTCATGTGAAAGAATGCCGGGTGCATCCAATGCCCCAGAAACCATCACGAGCTTCCAAGCAGCGCTGATGGCGAAGCCTATGCCCAGCAGTTTGGCTTTCTCAATGCCTGATGAGCCGGAGCGGATAATCGTTGAGACCGCAACACCGGACGGGAATCGCAATCGGTCAAGGTCAATCATTTGCTTGCGAAGAGGGATGATTAGAACGACCCCGAGGATAGCACCGGAGATTCCGCCAATGATGAGCGGCAGAGCATCGAACTCGATTCCAGGCAGCCCCTCGGCTCTCCATTTTGCGTCCAGCATGAAGAGTGCGGGAAGTGTAAAGACAACACCCGTACCTGCGGTGTTGATACCAGAGGCAATGGTTTGGTTGATGTTGTTTTCAATCATGGTGCCTTTACCAAGAACACCCCGTAGCAACGCGTAACCCATGATGGACGCAACGGTTGAGCCACCAATCGAGAATCCAAGTTTAAGTGCCGCGTATACAAACGCGAGATTAAGAATGATTCCTTGAATGACCCCGAGTATGAATGCTGCAGCTGTCATTTCGCGATAGGGTTCGACCATCGCATCTTTGACTGCACGCGCGTGTACGCCTTCTGGCATTGCCTTGCTCCCTGGTTCTGGTGCTTCTACGGCCGGCTAGATACAGTTTGATTTCTCGTCTTGCAAGCTGCCCAAAGAGTAGCCAAGATGTTGAAATTGATAGAGTATTCCATGAACAACATTGCGCAGTGCGGCATGTTGATGTTTCATATCCAGGAGAGTCCTATGATACGTGGCTTGATGTCTTTCGCGGTGTTTCTTTTGTTACCGGTTGGTGCGGTCGCGGCGACCCCACGAAGCTCTGTGAATGTCGATATGATTCGAGACTGCAGTGTCTCAGCCGCAGGACCATCTCAAATAAAAACCTGTACTGGCCCTGAAGGATACCAAGCGGTGATTTATAAGACACCGATGGGTGAACAACTTACGCTGGAAAACACGGGGGCTGCTTTTTCTGCAGCCGTGATTCGATGCGAAGCCGGTCAGCAGATTAAAAAGCTTACTTGGCGAATGCGTGATGGCCGGCCTTTCGCAGCTCTTATCGGTTATACTTGTGCGGTGACTGTGCGGGGCCAAAGTGCCCAGGGCTCAGAGCTTCGTATCTTGGTACAAGGCCTTAAAGGCTTTGAAGAGTATGGACATGAAGTAAGAAATAAATCGGGGGCCCCCACTATCAAGGCGGCCGAAGCATTGGCCGATGGTTGGCTGACGAAGAAATAGTGCAGTTAAACAAGCTATTTAAACATTTTTTGCCGTATTTTTTAATGTTGCGTGTCCAAGGGGTGTGGCAGAGAGTGAATGCTTTCGCTATAGCGGGTTAAGGGTAGGGACCTGCGATCGGAGTTTGAGGTTATGAGCAATAAGACTGTTTTTTATGTGTTGGCAGCCGTGATTTGCCTGTGTATGCCTGCCCTCGTATCTGCCAAGGTGCAGCCCATTATTCAGGATAATGTTTCTCTTGAGAGAGATATGCGATTCGATATTTTGGGTTCAGTCAGTAACCATGTTGTTGGCGGCGCAGGCTGGTTCGTGATGCCCGTGTTGCATGACGGATTCGTTCCCGGACTTAACGATTCTTTCGATCTCGAACTTGGCGGTTACGTTGCTTGGTATTTCAAAGGCGACGCAGATTATTTGTTTTTAGAGCCTGCTGCTGGCGTGAAGTGGAATTTTCATATTCTCGAGGAACTCACAGCATATGTAGGCGCGCGCACAGGCTTGGTCATCGGGCTTGGTGCAGATATTTTTGAGCCAGATGGCGGCGGAATAGCTGGCATTTATTGGCATTTGGGTCAGGGCGTAGATTTGCGGGTTGAACTTGGTTATCGCCATGTTGGCCGTGCAGGTGCTCAGATCGGTGTAAGCTTCCCATTTTGAGAAGCCAACCAATAGCATTAGACCCTAATTGAAAAGATAGATCACATTCCTGTGATCTTGATTATTCGTATCAAACGAAGTGAAGCGAAATTTGTTCTCAATGAGACAGTTTTGCGGTTTTTGTGGACTTAGGGTGGCATTTGCCATCTCCTAATAACGTGGAGGCTTGTAATGGAAGCGTTAGCGATTAAGAGCTTTTTGACATTGTTGGTTGTAATGGATCCGATTGCATTGGTTCCGATGTATTTGGGAGTGAGTGGTTCCTTAGGCCCTGATGACCATCGCCAGGTTGCGCGCCGCTCAACCATGGCTGCGGGAATCGTATTGTGGTCGTTTACTTTAATCGGTGGAAAACTTCTGGCGACTTTGGGAATCTCATTAAGTGCTTTCAGAATCGCCGGTGGGTTACTCTTGTTTAAGATAGCCGTTGATATGGTTTTTGCTCAGCGTGAGCGAGAAACTGAAGAAGAGCAGGCCGAAGCGATGGCTAAGGAAGACATCAGTATCTTTCCTTTAGCAATTCCGCTCATGGCAGGTCCGGGTGCGATGGCAAGTGTTATGATTTTGGCCGGTGAGGGTGCGTTGTTGCATCCCTTGGGGTCAGGCATTGTACTGGCCTGCACGACCATTGTTTTAGTGTTGTGTTGGGCCGCTCTGAGGCTGGCCGAGAGAATTGCTAAAGTTCTTGGTACCACTGGCATCAACGTGGTGACCCGAATCCTAGGCGTATTGCTAGCAGCCTTGGCTGTGCAATATGTCGCCGACGGGACTCTCGCTTTTCTTGCTTAAGCGAGAACTAAAGGAAAAAGGCTCAAAAGCGTACCGGCCGCAGTTAACGCTGCGGTCGTTGCGGCAAGGGCGCCTGCCATCTGAATGCGTCGGCGCTTCTTCAAGCCAGCCATCTCCAGAAGGCTGTTTGAATCGAGCTTGTTCACTTCTTGCACTTCGTTCACCGAGCGATTTGCGCTGTATCCTCTTAGGTTTTGGTTCACACCTGTCGTATCAACATTAAATGCTGAGCGCGTGATGCGTTCTCCTGTAGGGATACCTGACAATGCAGCCATGGTATTAACGAACTCTTCTTGACACTCAGGGAGGTGAGCCTCCCCCAAAATGGGATTGCTTGCGACGTTCATATCTTCGGTCCTCGGTAAATGAGATGTTGTTTCCGTTGGGGGGGCACCCTCTGGTTTCAACACCTTTCCTCTCTGCGCTGAGGCTTAAGTGCTACCAATTATTCGGTTGCTCCGGGCCTCAAAAGTTTGACGCTTACCGGGGCGATATTTGTATTTTTATTTTTCCCTCTATCGGAAGGGCGGATGTCACAGCCCGTGAGTACTGAAAACCCCATTTCTTAAAAAATCGTTTAATAATTGGGGTTTAACGCACTTTTGTTTTTGGAGGGTTTGCCAGGGATCGGGCTTGAATCCTCTTGGGTTAAACCCAGGAGCGGGTGTAAGTGCATGTCGTTATTGGGTTTATCATGACCCTGTTTTAGCCCTGTGATCTTTTTAGGTTTAGAGTGTGTTTTTCTGTCTCTGATTTAAAGATCGTGAACTCAAAACGGTAGAGTTCGAAAGAATCCGAAGTTCGCTTGAGCGAACCGTGATGAGCCGAGCACCTACTTCACATTGCGCCGAGGTGATTGTTTGAGTTTTGCCATAATGAGTTTAGCCTCGGCCGGTTTTCCAAGTGCGAGATAAACCCGGCTCAAAGTTGTGAGGATCTCTCTGGAATCGGGTTCAAGGTCTTGAGCTTTTTCAAGATGTTTGACGGCATTTTCGTAGCGGTGCTCGGAGGCATAGATTTGCCCCAGTAGATAGTGGTCTGTCCAAATGGGCTGTGAGTGTTCGATGTTTTCTTGGAGTAACTTACGCGCAACCTCCATACGCCCTTCGTCCCAGGCAGCTTGGGCAAGCTTACGGGCCGGCACTCGGTACCAAGGGTTGGCTTCCAGCGCCCTTTGACGAAGCCGCTCGGCTGCGATGAGTTCGCTTTCCAATAGGGCATAATCTGCTAGCAGGTCTAAGCCGACAGCGTATGTTGGAGCATTCTCCACGGACTGTCTCATTGTGCGACGAGCAAGATCTATGTCGCCAGCTTCCTCAAATACTTTTGCCAATTCAAAATAAACGCTGCAGGATTTTCGGCTTAGTTCCCGCGCCTGTCGCAGTGCTTGAGCTGCTTGGTCAGGCTCTGGGTAGTTTTTCCCGAGCCATAAATGAGGCAAGTAAAATTCAGGCTCTAAGTCGCGGGCGCGTTCCAAGTTGTGAATACGCTCAGCTAAGTCTGAGGTGATGCTTGCTTGCCCGTTGTAGAGTAGCTTTTCCATGCGTCCATATTTGATCTTGCGGTAGCGTGTCTTGGGGTAGGTTGGGGCTTCTTCGTGACTCTCATAGGCCGTCATAAAGCTATCGCGGCGGCCGCTGCTGGTATCGAGCATCCGTGCCCGACTACAAGCTTCTTCGTAAATCTCCATGCGTTTGTGTGCATGCTGTGACTCCATGCGGTGCTGTTGGACATGATGATAAGCGTTGCTGGCAATCTTATTAATCGAGGCCTTATTGGTGAGCAGCTTCTCCAGCTCAACCTCTAAGTTCTGTTCAGAATCAAAGAGCAGTCCGGTATCACCATGCTTAATGGAGTTACGATAAACCGGCAGGTTGGAGCAAACGGGAACGGTTGAGGTTGCTGCATACTCGAGAAATTTAACATCATGACGACAATGGTTGAATTCAGAAGGCAGAAGCGGAGCGATTCCAATATCCAAACCTTTTAAGAATGAAACGTATTCCTCCAGTGCTCCCGGCATGTGGAATTCGAGTTGGTTGGACGGGATATTGGCAAAGTGATGTTCGATTGCAGGGTTGGCCATAATAGCCAAAGTGGCCTCCGGATGATTTTCGAGAATGCGCCTTAAGGCAGGCAGTGCGTAGATAATGTCTTCGCGCTGCCCTCTAGAGCCGCCCCATCCAATTCTAATTTTTTGGTTGCCATCGTTTGCTGCTTTATTGGGCGGGCTTGGTGCTTCGAAGGTTTCCCGGAGTTGGCTTGGAAGAATCTCGCAGTGGGTGGCCAAGTGCTCAAAATTTTCCGCGAGCGCCGAGGTCGCGAAAATAAGCGTTTCTGCCTGACTGGCCAATTGGTAGTAGGTACTTTGTTCTCTTGGGTCCAAAACCCCGCCTCGAATCCAAGGTTGGGCCACGGAGATATTACTGTTGATTTCGAATATTGTAGGTAAGCCTCGAGCGCGCCTGTGGGCCAATATCGGCAGGTAGTCAGCATCAGAGGTATCGCAGAGAATGAGAAGGTCAGCACTCCACATCATCGTTTGGATGGCGGGTGTGAGAAATGAACCACTGGCGATATAAGTATTCGCAAGAGCGCCGATCGACCGGCACGGTTGTTCGGTTCGGTAGACGTGTTGTTCAGCTTCCTGGCTCGCGTAGTACGGCGGTTCAACGTGGACAATCAGCAAAAAATGCGTCCCTTCTCAAGTACATGGACCGGCTTCTAATCCGGAGCATCGTGTCTCGTTTCACAGTATTTAGTTTGAAAGTTCAGATCCAGCGGTGTTTTATTGACCCGGTGGACAAAGAGGCTTCTAGACGTATGCCGCAGTGCGGCGAGTCGCCTGTTGGCTTAGCTCTGGTCTATGAGATCGTGATAGGCTGAACTCGCAATGATGTTGGACCAATGTACAGCCTGCGAGATGAATATTCGCCATAATGCTAGGTTTTGCCACGCCTGTGGTGTCCCTGTCTGGCCTCTGCGTATCTGTGAATCCTGCAGTTTACCCACTCCGGCCCGTGGAAGTTTTTGCGATCAGTGTGGATGCGGTTTTGATAACTCAGAGCACGCCTCGGATGTGGTTCCTGTGGCCTCGGTTCAGCAGATCGTCAGACCCGGGGACTCTGGGATTCATCTGGTTAGAAATGACGAGGGTGTAGCGGCAGATGGCGGCGTTCAGGGCCAAGCGGCTCGGGACTTCATTTCCCCAACTAAGAATAACCAAATTTCTAAATTACCGATTGGGAGCGAAAAAGCATCTGAGAAGCGGGTTGTTACCATGTTGTTTGCCGACATCTCTGGTTTCACAGAATTGTCAGAACGACTTGAGCCTGACGAAGTAAGCGACATCATGAATACCGTCTTTGACGCCATGACTGATGTTGTTGTGAAAAACGGCGGAACCATCGACAAATACATCGGTGATTGTTTGATGGCTCTTTTCGGAGCACCCCGTTCTTACGGAGATGATGCTGAAAGGGCTGTTCGGTCTGCTTTGGAGCTCCAGTGTGAAGTGGGTAAGTTGTCGAAGCGGTTTGAAAAGGAAATAGGCAGCAAGCTAGAGATTCGCGTTGGGCTCAATACCGGTATGGTGGTGGCTGGTTTTGTGGGAGGCCAAGGGCATCGCGATTATACGGTGATGGGAGATGCGGTTAATCTTGCGAGTCGCCTGGAGTCGGCATGTGAGCGCGGCCGAGTTCTTGTGGCATCCAATACGCAGCGCTCTATATTGAACTCTTATGTGACAGAGGACGCAGGTACCTTCGATGTGAAGGGCAAGTCGAAACCTGTTCAAGCATTTTATGTGGTTCGAGAACGTGAAATGAAAATCGCCGATATGGCTGATTTTTTCGAGGGCCAGGCTGTACCGTTTTTGGGACGCGATGGCGAACTCGATCTATTGCTGGATTCTCTAGAAACTGTAGCCAGTGTTTCAACAGCTCATCTTGTGAAGGTTGCGGGTACTCTTGGCTCAGGAAAGAGCCGGATGGTTACCGAATTCTCACGGGTAGCATCGGAGCGTCACGGCGCAAGGATTGTGTATGGTCGGTGCACGCGCAGCGTTAATCTTTTTATGGCCCCGATTCGTCAGGGTTTGGAAAGTTATCTGGAAACTCAGTTTGAGTCAGTCGGCAATGGTATCCACACATTACTTGGCTCATCATCCTTAGCGGTGGCCGGCCCTGAAACGATCAGTGGCGCCGGCTTGGAACTTTTGGACAACTTTTTCGCTGGTAACGATGTCTTCCATGAGAGCGGCAATGCGACCAACTTGACCCGCAAGGCTTTGTTTAGGGCGTTGACGCATCTCTTCAAGGCTATAGCAGAGGACACTGTGTGTGTGTTGGTGGTGGCGGATGCTCATCTAGCCGACGAGTCTATGCAAGAATTTGTAAGATACCTCCTTGGAGATCAGGGAGATAAAGCCCGTACCCTTGTGTGCTGGGAAATGCAGACGAACACTGAAAATCAAGAATCAGCAAGGTTACTCTTTGAGGGCTCAAAGGTCGGTTTATTGGAAATGATACCGCTGGAAGATGTTTTCATTACGAGAATGGTTCAAGAAATCCTCTCGCCAGCGGGAGAGGTTCCTGCTTGGGTTGCGGAGTGGATCGTTGGCCAAGCTGAGGGCCGGCCGCTCTATGTTCTAGAGCATCTACGCTCTCTTCAGGCTCTGGGACTGCTTGCTATCGATGCTGAACTAGGCACCTGGGCAATCGTATCAGAGAAACCAGAAGATATGGTTCTACCCCCAACGATCCATGGCGCTCTTCAGGCAGAGTTGGATGCAATGAGCCCTGTTCAGCGAATCTTATTGCAAAGAGCTGCGGTGGTAGGCCGAGTTTTTTGGGACAGGTTGATGGTTCAGGTTTGCGCAGATCTCATCGCTGAATACAAAATCCAGCGGGCCTTACAGTCGCTGCGGGTAGCGGGGGTGCTTCACCGCCGCGGCTCATCGGTGCTCGAAGGAGCCGTGGAGTACCGTTTTCAAAGTGAGATTTTTCAACAGGTCTGTTATGACTCATTGGTTCAACGAGAGCGTAAACGGATTCATGAATCGGTGGGTCACTCGCTCAGCCTGGTTAATATGAATATTGAGCAAGCTCTACTTGGGCGCCACTATAAATTAGGAGACAAACCTGATTGTGCAGTGACTTGTTTTTTATTGGGAGCTGAGAGTCGTCTTGATGAATATTCTCTTCAAGAGGCAATGGATCTATTAGACGAGATTCAAGATATATTGGATGTTTATTCCGGGGAGAGTATTGGGCGTATTGCTGAGCGTTCGAAACGTGTTCGGTATTATAAGGCAAGGGCACGGGTTTGTTATCATCAAGGTGAGCTTGATGAGTCGATGGCTGCCATAGATTGTGGTTTTCAGCTGCTTCAATTGCCCGAGAAGCGAGATGGGGAACAAGAGTCGGAACTTGAAAAGTTTGCTGCAGAGCTACACAAAGTGCGAGGCGACGTTTATCGTACACGAGGCGCGCCTGAACAGGCGATTGTAGCTTACCGGGAAGCATATTCTCGGTTTTCCGATGCAGGATCTGCACCATGCACTCGGATTGATATTCAGGGGTCGATTGCTTGGGCGCTTCGAGAAATGGAGCAGGAAGACGAGGCATTGAAAATATCGAGGTCCATCATTTCTCAATACGAGGGCTTAGAGATTGAGGGCTCATCGATGGCTGAGGCATTGGCGCGCCACTACGATACCATCGGAACGATTAGTCTCGGGAAAAAAGAACTCGATACCGCGCAGACGATGTATCAAAAGGCGAAAGAGTTACGAGAAGTTGGCTCTAAAGTTGAATTACTCGCTCATTCAGATGGGAATCTTGCATGTGTAGCGGCACTGACGGGAGATTGGCTCAAGGCATCTGTGGTCTTTGGAAGAGTGGTTCATCTCTGGACGAGATTGGGGGACGCCCGGATGATGAGCATTGGTCAACTTAATCAAGTCGAGTGCTTTATTGAACTCTTTGAGAAAAGCGGTGGTTCGGATAAGCAGGACTACAAGGTTTCCGCTCACACCACTTTAAGCGCGGTCAAGGCTCACATGGACCACTATGGTATCAGTGAGTTTGACCAAAACTACGAAGGCCTTGTGGGTCGCCTTAAAGTAAAATCAACGTAATTTAAAATCTGCGACGTACTCTCCGTAGACGGTTCGGCTAACCGGATCGATAAGCCATGGCATCACTATTTTCTTTGGAACCCGAATGGTTGCTGGTGCTTGATGGGTTCCGAAAATGATATCCCAAAGCGGCGTGGTTACGCCGTGATTCATTTTGGGATTTTCAAAGTGGTGGTGGAAATGGTGGCGACGCGCCCATCTCCCATAGCTGTGGCGAGGCGGGTTGACGTGCAGGCTCCAGTGTAAATATTCGTACCATGCATATCCGACCGCAAACCCAATCGTGAATGCTGCAGCAATTACTGTCCCAAATATAAAGAGGGTGATTGCAAAGATTTTTGAGAGGACAACAACGGTTCTCAAGGTTTTGCCGGCCCAAGGTGTAAAATAGTTGCCGAGTCGGTGATGCTTGAGATGCTCTTTGGAGAATGCATTCTTACCCTTGGCTTTATGGCCAACCCAGTTGTGCATTGCGTATTCAGTGAAAGTCCAGGTGAGCAGGCCCAACGAGAAAGCGATTAAGATAGTGAGCGCCATAAGAGATCTCCTTCATGGGTAGAGTTTGATTCGGTTTTTAGGTTTTCTAAAAATGCGGTTGCTTCGTTGAAATGATTTTTAAATACGGAGGCATCGCAGCCCCAGGCAACGAAGAGTGCGGTGATGGTATCTTCCCCGAGGTTTTTTGCTGGTACTTGTTCAGGGTAGAGTCTGCGCATTTTCAACATGGAGTTGATGCCGAGAAGTGCACTCCAAAGTACGATGGTGCGTTCGCGGGGCTGGCCCGCCGAAATGAGATGCTCCGCAGTGGACTGTTTAAGGAGTTGTTCCACTCGGCCAAGCATTTCAAAAAGAGTGTGAAGGACCATTGGGCGGTCCTCTTCGGGAACCATGCTTCGTGGATCGACGAGCATGAGGTCGACCATGCGGTATCGCGCTGGTGAGCTCTCTGCCATTTCTATAAAGGCGCGTGAAATAACCAACACGGGAGTGAGGGGTGAGGCAGCCTGAGAGTCTTGAACACTTGCCTCGTAAATGTCGGCGATTTGGCCCAGCGACGATGTGACACTGCGAACGATATCTTCCCCTAAGGCGGTCAGCATGGCCTGCTTGGACGGAAAGTAGCGGTAAAGTGCTCCAACCGTGAGATCCAGCTCCCGAGCAATACGGTGGACCGTGACGGCCTCCAGCCCTTCATTGAGGAGAATGGTTTGTGCCGTGGCGAGAATAAGCTGTGTGCGCTCTTGTCTCTTGCGGCTTCGCCGGTCTATTGGGTGAGTCATGTTTATTAAATAAACAATGTTCACTTTTTTGTCAATCGTAAAAAAACTCATTGTTTTTAAGTGTTTATGAAAATCGTTGGTTTATAAGACTGAACTTCGGCTTACCAGTGTCTGATTTTCCAGCTTCCGTTGTCTTGGATGAGGAAGACCCTACTGGCCGCTTTAACGGCGTTTTGTTCGAGTTCAGCAAGATATATCAGGAGTTCTCCACGTGCGTGAGCCTCGATGGCTGCCTCAAGCATACGTGCGGAAAGGTTATGAAACGGGATAGCTCTAAAGAGTTTGTTAGACGCGGCTGATTGATCGCCTCGGAGTCCAATTCGATAACTCAAAGCTGTTGGGTGTGCCGCGCTGTAAACACTGCCCATGAGTTTTTCGTCCCCGGTTTGCCAGCCTTGGATAAGGGTTTCGATCACTTGCATGATTGGGGTGGCAGCGGCCACATAGGCGTCGATCTCGGTTTGGGCTGGCCACTCAACGGGTGCGGGGGTTTCGAAGCGTAGGGGACGTGCGGTTGGCTTGATACCTAGAGTGCGGGCACGGGCCCTAATCTCACGGACGCGGTTGAGATCTTCACGCAAAGCTCGCCAGGTTTGCTCAGCCCTGAGGTAGTGGAAGTAATTCTCACGGGTGGGAGCCAAAAAGGATTCAAGTTTGAGTGCGGCAATTTCATTTCTCGAAATATTGTCGAGGATGTCGATTTTTGGAGCCACGTCGAATTCAAGCTCCGTTGCTACCAGATCCAATATGATGCTCTTACGGTACCGTTTCAGTGGTTGGTCCGGTTGCCTGACTCTTTTTGCGAATCCAAGCGTGGCGGCTTGAAACCCAAGTCTAGACAAAGAGCCGGGGCCTTGAAGCTTTGCTGGGAGTTCCTCTCGAAAAAGATTTCTTACGGCATTGAGAATGGCATCCTTCGCTGTTGAGTTGTCTCCAGTGCGTGCTCCGGTTGCCTGGCGAATAACTTGATTGGATTCAAGATGGGTCAGTGTGAGGCTTGCGACCCATTTTCTACCTATGCGGCCCAAGGTTGCGGTTAAAAGTAATTCGGATTCGAAGTTATTACTGACCTCGAAAAAACATGCGTCGGGTTCACAGTCCTTCGGTTGAAGAGCGGGGTTCTTTTCAAGGTAGGCTTGGATATCGTGTTGCGAAAGAACCGCGAGACGAGGGACGGTATCCAGTGCTGCCAATAAATCGGGATTAAGAGCTTGAGCAAGCTCCGGTGCAACTTGTTCAGACGAGGTTAATTCATGCACTG
>JABJBS010000165.1 GCA_018668695.1 Deltaproteobacteria bacterium | reverse complement strand
GTTTGGACATAAATGCCGCACTCACGCTGAAGCGATTTTCGCCTGGCGAAAGCCAACCCAAAAATTCGCGTTCACGGCCTTCAGGAAGCACGCTTACCTGGTTGTTGAATCGTCCAAGGTATCCTTGAACGTCACAACCGGCAGTGCGTCCGCCTAAAACGGAGCCTGCAATAACGCGGTTCTCGCCTGGCTTAAGCTGGCCGTCGGTCAGCGCTAAAGTACTTGCACCACGGCGAGTTTTCACAAGCCGAGGGTCTTTAACAGCTGGACCTGCGAGCGAAACAACACGGTCGGTGAAGACCTTGCCGGTTGCGAGCAAGTGGCCGATTGCGATGACGTCCTGATACCCGATGTACCATGCCGCGCGTTTGCGGTTGACTGGCATCAAAGTGTGGATGTGAAAACCGGGGGTGCCCGCGGGGTGAGGGCCGTCAAAGACCTCGACCTTACAATCCGTGGAGGTCACCTTGGAGTTTTGCATCGCGCAGAGAAAAACGTCGCCATCGGTGAGCTTTCTCAAAGCGCGAACACCGGCTTCGAAAGCTTCCTGGTTGGCTTCGATTGCTACATCGACGCTTGGCGCCAGAGGATGGGTATCGGCTGCGGTAATAAAAATCGCAGGTACGTTGCCATCCACGGGTGCTACCCGTGAGTAAGGACGTTGCCGAATGGCCGTCCACTCACCGGACTCGATTAATAATGCTCGAACTTCATCTCCAGTAAGTTCATCGCCAGCTTTGCCTGTGTAGCTTTCAAAGCTCACATGGTCAGAGTCACTTGTCGTGCCCGACTTTTCAGCATCGCTTAATTCGATGACCATAGACAGTAGAGCCCGTTTAGCGCCGCGATTGATCGCAGTGACTTTACCCGCTCCAGGAGCAGTAAAGAGAACGCCGGGGTTCTTACGGTCTTCAAAGAGTAGCTGGCCGCGTTTGACCTCATCACCGATATCCACTGCCATGCGGGCTTTCATGCCCACAAATTCAGTGGCGACGATGGCTACTTTGGGAGTTTCTGGAGAATCTTCAATTACTTGCCGCGGAGAGCCTGTAATAGGAAGGTCGAGGCCCTTCTTGTTGGTGTATATGCCCATAAATACTTCCTAGTTGCCGAAATAAATTTAGAGCCCTTTTGGTGACAGGTGTCACCGCGAGGAGGCGCCTTTATTAACTCTTACGAGAGCAATTTCAAAGCTTTAGAGCCATGAAAATAGCTATTCTTTTGGTTTCGGCTTGAAACCTTAGTGGATTTATACTCCGAATCGGAAAATTAAGCAAAATCAGGGAAGTTAATATACTTCGGACCACATTTCCCGACCTGATAAGCCGGAAATCCGCGATGGCACTAAATTTGGTGCTTATAAATGGGACCAATCCGGGATCGTATCAAAACTCGATCGGGATCAGCGTCCAATATCGTTGGAATTGGGGCCGGTATAACTCAGCTCACGGCGGCGCATATGAGCAAGCCGGGTGGAGGCGCGTCTACGGCGACGCCGGTACCGGCTCGGCAGCCGGGTTTGGGATGAGGTCACGAAGAATACCATTAAACCGCCTGGTTTAGTTTCCTGCTCACCGGCAATCTCTGCGAGTTTGCCACTCTCCTCTTCTCGGGTATCATTTTGCGAATCACTGCCCACGATTTGTTGGGCTTTCTGATCGTTTGTCGACTCATCGCGCATGGCTTTTTCCTCTCTCTTTAACTCTTTCCAACTCGATCAACCTTGTCAAGGTGGTTTCGTAGGACCTCTGAATGCTTCTGTGGGTTGCGCAGTGCAGCAACTAAGAGTACGAAAAGGTTATGAAAATCAGCGCAGATCGCATTTTTGTAGGCTCGACCCCGCACACTGATTGGGTCATTGAAATCAATGATGCAGGGCGTATTCAAAATGTTGGCCCATCCTCGCAATTAGGTGAACCTGACCTCACTCTACCCAGGCGTGCATTGCTTCCCGGGACCATCAACGCGCATTCTCATTCATTTCAAAGGGTTCTGCGCGGCCGCACTCAAACAAGAGGACCCGCGGAAGACAATTTTTGGACTTGGCGCAATGCGATGTACCGCGCCGCGGCAGTCTTGGAACCCTCCGATGTTTATGTGATCGCACGCCAGGCCTTCTTGGAAATGGCGCTCAATGGCGTCACGTCTGTGGGTGAATTTCACTATGTTCACCACCGACCCACCGGCCAGGCGTACGTCGACCCGTCGGAAATGGCCGATGCGGTGATTCGAGCTGCCCGTGATGTAGGCATCCGAATTGTACTTTTGCGTACCGTTTATCTGCGCGGCGACTTTGATCGCGAGCCATCGAAGCATCAATTGCGTTTTTGTGAATCAAGCCTGGATGTTTCTTTGGGCTGTATCGAAGCGTTACTGGGTACGGTTTACCGACTTGAAGATGAACGCGTGTCGGTTGGCGTCGCTGCACACAGTGTTCGGGCGATGCCCATTGAGGCGATAGTTGCCCTGAAGACGAATTTGACCCAGCTCCCTTTTCACATGCACGCCAGTGAGCAACGCCTAGAGGTAGAGCGGTGCAAGTTTCACCATGGGCTTGGCCCGGTGGGACTTTTAGCGGAGCGGGGCGTGTTGGATGGCCTCACGACCTTGGTTCATGCCACTCATCTCGAGCCAGGAGAGGCATGGTCGATCAAGAAAAGCGGGGCTATGGTGTGTGTGTGTCCTTCCACGGAAGCGGATTTAGGCGACGGTATTTTAGAAACGACCGCGCTTTTGAAGGCGGGTGTGCCTTTGAGCCTCGGTACAGATGGTCAAACCTTGAGCAGTGTTTTAGAGGAAGCCAAGCGTTTAGAAATGAACGAACGCCTGCGAACTGAAAAAAGAACCGCCTTGGTATTTAACGAAGGCGAAGATGCCGCCGAACCATGTTTAACCGCAGCTACGGTAGGTGGTGCGCAGGCTCTCGGACTTGATGCTGGGCGTCTTTCACCGGGCCTTTGGGGTGATTTGATGTCCGTCGACCTAGATGACCCACACCTTGCCGGACTTGATGATTCAAGCCTACTTGCAGGCATCATCTTTTCGGCAGATTCTCGTGCTATAAAAGATGTGATGGTGGGTGGAAAATGGATTGTTCGAGACGGTACGCACGTGTTGCAAACTGAGACGAGCCGGGCTTTCTCACGGGTGGTCGATAAGATTTATTCGTGAGCGGCTAAATCTAGCCAGCGTCGATGGCTACTTACTGCCATCGTCTTCATCATCACCGCCACTGCCATCACCGCCAAAATCGTCCGGGGGCTCCACTGGGGTTCCGTAGTTGTTACCGCCTCCGCCGCCGCCCCATACTTCAAGTTCAATCGTGGCGTCTATGGTATCACCTTCGTTAGTCCCTGCATCTCCAAATTGGATTTCGGTCCCGCCAACAAAACCCATGAGTTGGAATGCACCCGTAGCTGGTACGAATCTGACAAAGAATCCGCTTACCTCTTTGCCATTAATTGGCACAGTCGTATTCGGTTGTACGAGCCATTCGGGCATGTTGATGAGTAGGGCAAAAAAGGTGCTGAAGTCCTCTGATGCAGGCATGACCGCGGTGATAGCCACCATGTCACCATCATTGCTCCCTTCAGGTGTACCAGCTGTTGCGCCGATGAAAGGGAAATCCAATTCAGTGCTGGCATAATTTCCAGTTGCGGTCCCAGAACCGGATTCAAAAGGATTGGCAGCACCGTCGGTTCCCCAGGTTGTTGAGAGGTTGATGGTCAGGTTTCCGATAGGTGTCATACACGCGAAGTTTTCGCTTACCTGCGAGATAAATTCAGGAATACCGGCGGCGAACTCTGCTTCGTAATCAGCTCTTACAACATTGATGTAATCGCGCAGGTCAGAAATGTTTTGGAGAAACCCGTTGCGGTTGGCGCTGGGTATAAATTCTTCGACCATCGCTTGGATACGCGTGACTTCCGCGATCAGCTCTTCTTCTTTCCAAACATCTGCGAGTAGCTGCTCAACGCGCTCTTGATAGCGGGTTCTAATATCTGGCTCGTTCCAGAGGCGCCGAGCAAGCTTAGATTGAGCAAAGACTGTGGTCGGATCTCCCTCTTCCGAAGCGCTGAATCCACCTCGCGTTCTCACGAAGGTTCCATCAGGTCCCCAGGGGATGAAGTGAAATTTTCCATCCACTGGGTTGTTGTAGAGAAAGTAATTGTTAGCGTTCCCGGTGAACCCGTCCCAGTGACCAATGATGGCTTCGGAGGCCCAAAAGTTGATGAACGCATCAAGGTTTAAGATGGCTTCGATTTCATCGCGAAAAGTCTCATCGGGTGCCTCGACGGCATCGCGAAGCTGGTAGAGGTCATTCCAGTCATCCTCTACCTCGTTGGTCTTTTTCTCCACTCTGACCATGAAACCGCCGGCGCGAATATCCGAGGCGGTGCCTTCGTATAGGTTGCCAGAATCATCACCAAATACGCGGGCGAGAAGAGGCTTCTTGATGGCTTCAACATTGGCGTAAATACCGAAGTCGCTTTCATTAACTTGGATATGGGCAAAGTTGCACATGGAAGCAGGAACACCGGCCGCGGCAAAAATATAATAAGCCATACAGGTGCGCATCCGGGACTGGTCTTGGTTTTGGTTGTTGAAGGTAAAACGTTTGGTTTCTTCAAAATAGAGGTCATCGGTCTCAATGAATTTATGTAGACTCATTTTAAGCGATGGCCGAGCGGGGTTGATGGAGCCAAGTAGCCCTTTGGTTCGCACACCGATATTGTCGAGTACGGTGTCGTCTACGGTCACCGAGGCCGGATAGTAGTTGTAGGGCGTTTCGCCGAGCCCGATGCCTTGCTCACAATTCTCGCCGAAAATTCCGGTCATGGAACGGCGCTCAAAGCGCAATTGGTTCCAATCGTCTTCGTGGATATCGACTTGAACTTCCAAGACTCTGTCTTTGGCATAGACACTTGCTAAATCCGGGTAGCCCAGATCTGAGGTATTGCTTGGGTCGCTT
>JABJBS010000164.1 GCA_018668695.1 Deltaproteobacteria bacterium | reverse complement strand
CTGTTGTCCGCTGGGTCGCTAGAGTCAGAAGCATCGCTGTTGTCCGCTGGGTCGCTAGAGTCAGAAGCATCGCTGTTGTCCGCTGGGTCGCTAGAGTCAGAAGCATCGCTGTTGTCCGCTGGGTCGCTAGAGTCGGTAGCATCGCTGTTGTCCGCCGGATCACTGCTATCCGTTTCATCTTCCACTCGGCAGCTATCATTGCAACCGTCGCCATTGGTTTGATTGCCGTCATCACATTGCTCATCTGGATTACGGTAACCATCACCGCAGTCATTCGCACATCCGGTATAAAGGGCAGCCACAAAAACAATAGAAAGGGCACGGATAATCATGAAACTCTCCTAGAATTACCAGCACAGAGTAAACCCTAAGCTTTGCCAGAAGCAAGAGTGGAGACTTGGGGATGTTGGAAGGCAGCGAGAACATAGAGAAATCATAAGGGACCCTACACAGAAACTTATACCACCCAAGGTTGTATTAGATTTTTTTACGAACCATTCTCCTCATTGCCTTTTAACGAGAGGAAGCGCTAAACTCTCCGCAGCTCGATAACGTCATACTGAGCACACCTGCAAACCAAGGAAATGTTATGCCCTTCCAGCGACTTCGCCCTTATCTTCTCTGCGCCCTCGCCTTTTCACTTGTCACCGTGACCGGATGTAAAAAAGACGAGACAGCAATCACGGAGACGACACCTGGGGATAACACTGGAGATAACACTGGAGACAACACCGGAGACAACACCGGAGATAACACTGGAGACAACACCGGAGACAACACCGGAGATAACACTGGCGATAACTCGGACACCGACCTATCCATAGACGACTACTACGGCACGAATGTCCCCTCCTTTATTAACGACACCCCCACAGACTACCAACTCTTCGACACCAACGTTTTGTTTCAGGGCGGACTCGATGGCATCAATCACGAATACACAGCTGAGCTGGGCGCGGGGAAATTCTCGTTCAACCGAATCTACAGAGCGTCGCGTCACGGGCTAAGCCTGGGCGAACAATTTGGGATCTTTCATTGGTGGTTAAGGTCCTACGGCAACAATTCCATTGAAGGCGGCGTGTGGGTCAACCCGAAGGCTGCCGGTCCTCATTACTACCCTACTCTGCATATCGCCGGTATTGGTGATCAGTACCATGCATGCAACGACGTACAATTTGGCAGCGGACTCTACGAGAGATTCGTAGGAGACCGGTGGCTCACCATGGTGCAAATCTCTAATCAGGTCCTCACGGTGCCTGGTGTAAACATCGCTTTTGATAAAGACCAAGAACCCTACGAAGATGACAATGGCCTTTGGATTGGATGGGGCTGGAGTTACTTAAACCTAGACCACCCCCGGGACTATAAATTCTGGATGAGCTTCATCGAGTCTTACAACTATCAAGGTCCAGTCAACGGGTACCTGCCCGAGCACTTCAACTGGATTGACCCTGATAAAATTGAAGATGGTAGCTTTCAAGAGCGACGCGATTCTCAAAACCCATTTGGTACCTTCGCCACCCTGGGCTCCAACCGTGATGGTGGCATTGCCAATGAGCAATACAGCCAAGGTCTCGACTTTGGCAACGACACCTATTACGTCCCCGTTCCGCGAATGCCCAACCAAAAAGACCGTGAGTACATTGTCTCCCACATGCAAAGCATCGAGTCTGAAGCTATGGAAAACTACTCCAACGCGCTTAAGACAGGTGGCACCTTCAATAGCTTGATTGATACGGAGTTCCTATCATTTGAAGGCCTCTACCAAAGCACCCACAGTCGCCTGAAAGTAAACGAAACCATTAACAACGAAGAACACCTCACGGTGATTGAACCGCCCTACACGGTGGGGTTCGACAGCTACCGCGGCTATGTTGATTGGGATACATCCAGTGCCGTGGCCCAGCAAGCAAGAGCCGACAACAATGGCTACATGCATTACCGCAAACTCCAAGACAAATGGACCGTTGAACAAGGAGCCGGAGACAATTACGTGAACCACCCTCATATTTACCGCAGCGAATTAATTGCGCCGGTGGATTCAACCATCCGTGTCCCTCAGGTGACCAATCAATTCTTCAGCTACAAAGAGCGTGATACCGCACACCCGGACTTTACGAATTGGGACATCACCGGGAAGACCCGCTACCAAACGCTCTTACAAAATGGTTCTACCGCAACTTACGTTTGGTTTAGATTTATCGAGCAACCCGCAATGAAGACCGCACGGCAAAACTGGCCAGCCATCTATACGGATGCTTACCTGGAAACGCTTCAGTCCTATATTGAAACTCTGCACACAAAGATTGCGGGGAGTTCCAGCCTAAACCCGAGCGACCCAGTTTTCATCAATTACCGAGCACCTGGAGAAGCGGATGCCTTTGATCCCAATCTTGTACAAATTGACCCAGGGCAGATGGTTTCTGCTCCGGAAGGTTTCCAGATAGGATACGTGCCAGTGGTTATCAGCGTTTATCATCCTGAAGAATACAGTATGAACGGAATTGGTATCCAGGTAGCTCCTGATGAGCCTTGCTCAAACAGCGACTGGACCAATACCTATTATCCAGACATCCCTTAGGGCTCTCACTTCCAGGTCAATGCTCTTTGAATGGGTTGGATTTACGCATAATGGAAAAGGTAGGCGACAGTTGAGTATAGGGGGGCCTCGTCGTGTCGCCCGCCTTTTCCGGGAGCATTTTGTGGGGATAAGCTACTGAGTTAGAATATCAGCGCTCAAAGAGCAGAGCGCCCTCGGTTAAGTTCACTTTTACTGGTCATCACCGTAGGCCGCTTCATAACACGCATCGGGATTGGCATCAGGCTGGCCCAAGCACTCGTAGTAAGCGCAATACTCAGGGTTGGTGATGCAAAACTGGCTCGGTGGTTCCTCGCAAGGTTCTTCACCTGTGTTCTCACAAGCGCTGGGATCCTGGCAATTCAAGAAAGACTCAGTACAGTTGTGCGGAACGTCGATGCAGGTCGATGCACAGCAGTCACCGTCATCCCAGCCGCACGCGTCGTTGTTATTCAAGTCATCACACCAGCCGTCGCCAATCCATTCAGAAAGGCAACCGTTGGCATCAATCTCGTTCTCGCTTGGTTCTTCGGCACTGCCTTCATCGTAAGACTCACAGATTGGGTCTTCTGGGAACATCTCGCAATACTCTTGATAGGTCACGCAATTCTCAGGATACATTTCGCAGTACAACTCAGGGTCACAAAGTTCCGGAAATTGCTCGCAATCCTCTTGGTTGTAACAAGCCTCTGGGTACATTTCACAATACTCTTCCAACGTGATTTCAACGTTGTCTGGTGCTGGTTCACATTCACCGGTGCTCTCACATGCTTCGGGATCCATGCATATCCACTGATAATCACCACAGGTGTACTCCCTGTCTTCGCAAGTCGATGGGCAGCAATCACCGCCGTCCCAGCCACATGCTTCGCTGTTGTTTTGGATGTCACACCAGCCATCGGATAACCAATCGCCGATACACTCTGAGTCGGAGGCTGTGGAACCACTGCCCGATGAGCCCGCGTTGGAATTATCTTCCTCTTCAGCGCTTTCAATGCTTTCATAATAGGCTTCCCAGCAGTCCTCTACGTCGAGTTCCGCATCACTTTCCGCCAAACCGAAACATTCGTATAATGCGCAGTACTCGGGATTGGTCATGCAGAAATCACTCACGGGTGCTTCACATGGCTCTTCGCCCGTGTTTTCACAGGCTGCCGGATCGAGGCAACTGTCTACGAAGTCGTTCGCGTTACAGCTTGCGCTGCCGCCGCAGGTCGAAGCACAGCAGTCGCCGTCATCCCAACCGCACGCGGCGTTGTTGTTCAAATCATCGCACTGGTTATCTCCGGCCCAACTCGCAACACACCCTTCGGAGCTGGCACTAGACCCAGCATACTCTTCGCAAATCGGGTCTTCTGGATACATCCCGCAATATTCCTCATAAGTAATGCAGTTATCTGGATACATTTCGCAGTAGAGTTCGGGGTCGCAAAGCTCAGGGAACTGCTCGCAGTCGTCGGTGTCATCGCAAAATTCGGGGTACATCTCGCAGTATTCTTCGTAAGTGACCTCGATGTTGTCGGGTGCGGGTTCACATTCACCGGTGTTTTCACATGCGCCTGGATCCATACAAATCCACTGATAATCGCCGCAGGTGTACATGCTGTCTTCACAAGTCGACGGGCAGCAATCGCCGCCGTCAAAAGAGCACGCTTCACTGTTGTTCTGGATGTCGCACCAACCATCGGAGATCCAAGTATCAACGCACGAAGCTTCAGACTCATTGGAGCTGTTGGCATCATCAGCCGGGGTATCTCCAACCTCGAGGCTACTTCGTGTATCCCCGCGGAACTTCTCCTCGACACCAATCGTGGTTTCAGGGCTGGAACAGGCCCCTGTTAATAAGGCACAAATAAAGGCTACAGATACTCGATACGTCATGATATCCCCGCTAGTTTCGACTTCTTAATAATCCCTACAACTAAGGTACGAACTGGCCATAAAAGCGACAACCGCACATGCCTCTTTAAAAATGCATTCTGTCATTGCACCGACCACAATAATCCATGCGAGGGTACTGAGGCTGTGCAGGAGCTGTCTCTCGCACTTCCCAATAGTCCCCAAGAATCAGCGAGCTTACAAACACCTACGTCGTCTCCAAGTGTTCCAAAAGTGTCTTCGCGGCCAGTTTCCCAAGCTTATCCGATGCCGCTGGACTGGCCCCCGTGATCAGCTTGCGGTCCACACAGCAGGTGTCATCGCCCTTTTTATTAACGAGCTTAGCGCCCAAGCTCTTTAGTTGAGCACCCAACTGCCAAGGCATATGCCCGGGTAGGTAGCCAATCATTGGGGTCTGCTTATCCACTGAGTCGGGAAATACTGCCATCTCATAACCCGAGTAGAGAAAGTCGTGTCCCTCGAGCGAGGTCGCAAGCAGTGAACCCGGCCCGTGACAGATACTAATGGTGAACAATTCCCGCTCGTGAGCCAAACGAAGCATCGCTCCCACGTTCCTATCGTGGGGGATACCCAACATCGCACCATGGCCACCGGGAACGAACACCGCCGCGTAAAAATCCCCTCCCGTTCTGAGTTCCTCGAGAGCTTCGGGCAGCGCCCGTGGATTTTCAAAGCGAGGCTTTAGCTCTGCGTAGAGACCCATCACGGCAGTGTCTTTGGTGGGCATGGCCCACATCTCGAAGACGACTGGCTTACCACGAGGAGTGGCAACCTCGAAGTCGAAGCCCGCATTTTTCAGGTGCAGCATGGGTACCAGTGCTTCGACCGGGTGATTACCGGTTGAGAATTCTCTACCGTTTTTCATCGTCATATTCTTGGTTTCTGTGAAAACAACCAAGACTTTGGAGCGCTTACCTTTGTAGGTATTGTAGGCCACCGGTTTGTAGTCGGTGACATCTTTGGTTGCGAGCTTCAGTGCAAGTTTCGAGGGCCGAAAAGACCCGTCCTGCTCTTGTTGGGGTTCGAGCCCGAATAGGGACTTAAGCATCTAACAATCCTTTTTAATAGAAACGAAATAGTGGTGGCGCCACATGCCCATTATTGCTATTTTGATATTAATACTCTGTTTTCAGGCATGCAACCGACCAAGGGACATCACTTTATTGCGAAACAGACAATAATGATCAAAAGAAAGACACCATGGATAAACTCAAAGCCATACGCTTTTTTTTAAAACTGTGTGAGACCCTAAGCTTCAAGGGAACCGCCGCCCATTTCGGTGTACCGCCCTCCACCGTTTCGCGCTCGCTCAAAGCTTTGGAAGAAGAGCTTGGAGTCTCGCTTGTTGAGCGAACAACCCGTCGCATTCGGCTAACGGAGGCCGGCGAATGGTATCGCGACGAAGTGGCTGGACCCCTACGGGCTTTGGCGGCTGCAGATGACATGGCGAAAGCCCAATCACAGGAACCCGCTGGAATTGTTCGCATCACCGCACTACCGGGTTACGGTGAGATTCGTTTGTTTCCTGCGCTGGACCGGCTTCGTGCCGAATACCCCCACATCGTCTGCGACCTAGAATTTACAAACGGCTACCTTGATCTCTCTTCGGGCGAAATCGACATTGCAATCCGCTCCACGGCGCAGCCACCAGATTATCTTGTGGCCAAACGCCTTCACGACAATCGATGGATATTGGTAGCATCCCCAGAATACATTGCTAAAAACGGTCAACCGAAAACCTATTCCGATATTGAGAATCATCCCGCTCTCGCCTACCGCGGGCCTCGTGGAGTGACGTCATGGCTGGCCATCCTTCACTCCGGCGAGGTTGTCACCACCCCGAGAAATCTAAGATTAATAACCAACGACGGTATGCAAATCATCAAGGTCACCGAGGCGGGTGAGGGAATCGCTTTCTTGCCACATTGGGGCGTCTCACAATCAATCGCCGAAGGAAAGCTCCAAGAGATTACGCTAGACGATGCTCGTATCAGCCTTTCGACCGGTCCCGAACCGAGCATCTTTCTCCTTTATGACCCCTCAAGAGCTCGCCTGGGCAAGATCCGTGCAACGGTGAACTTTTTGCGGGAAGCTTTAAGTGATCCTTAAGCCAGGAGAAGGCGAGAATCAGTTTATGAACACCCTATAGTTGGCTCCCTACACCTGGCTCATGCCGGGTCGTTCCCCAAATGATCGACTGAGCAGCCTCTAGCAATCTCGTTTTTAAATTTCTTCATCTGTCGAAACACCCCTACGCTGGGTGCTCAATGGCTCTCGTGGCTTTCACAATCATCATCACGACAACGAAAGTCCCAGGCTTCCTGGTTGCGACTCAATTGAGAAAGAGAGGCCTCCAAAGACCCGCCGCATGACACGCACCGAAGCACCTCAAGAGCTTCATCAATGTCGAATTCGTTGGTCTCGGGCAGACTCTTGAATAGATGGGCGTGACGCTCTAACCACTTCATTGGATGGACCGAACCTCTCCTCAACCATCGGTGTTGGGGGGATTTATACATCTGAGATTATAGATTCAGCCGGCACTATTACTATAAACGATACAGACGGTAAGCTTTTTTGAAGGCCCCCACGCTTATAGATCAGGGCCAACCCGCCCCACTGCCGACCATCGCCTATTCGAACTCCGACTCTAAGCGGCGCTTCGACGTAAATCGTTTCCGGTGCTTGTGGCTTACCGTATTGGCTCGTTTGCGCCAGCGACGAAAATCACGTGGACTCACAAGCCGGCGCATGCGCCGAATCACCTCGTTTTCAGTGAGTTGGGTCTTCTCCCGAATCTCCTCAAAAGTGATGCGGTCCGCCCAAGCAGCCCAAACAATCCAGGCATCGGTGCCCGCCGCCGGTTCTGTTTTTTTAACTCTTGTTAACGGTCGATCGCTGTTTTTTCTCATCTGCCATCTCCTCTTCCATGCTCTCCCTTAGCCAGCCCCAACATCCTCTGCCACCCTGGAAGACAAATAAAATGACACCGGAACGCTATGGGGCTGACTCAACCTCTGCGTTTTGAAATCCTTAGCGTTTGTGGTTCGTAAACGCGGCGTTTTTAATGTATGCTCTGGGCTAATCAATCTGCCTATATACGGGTGGTTGCGTGATGTTAGGACCATTCGATGCCATTTTCTGAGCTTGGGTTGACCCAAGAGACCAATCTAGCCCTTCAAGAAAAAGGCTACACAGAGCCAACGCCGGTGCAAACGCAGGTCATCCCTCTGGTGCTTGAGAAGAACGATGTTGTGGCCTTAGCTCAAACCGGGAGCGGAAAAAGTGCCG
>JABJBS010000163.1 GCA_018668695.1 Deltaproteobacteria bacterium | reverse complement strand
TAACCCGCCTAGCAAGCTCCGCCGTGTCAAATGAGTAAGTTCCGCTGTTGGAACTCAGGACCAGTTGTTTACCGTTTTGAGTAATCAACCCATAACGCAACCCGTAGCCGGCATGGATAGAGCCGAGGACCTTGAAGGTATCTCGGTCTAAAATATTAAGGCGTCCTGAAACCGTAGATGGAACGTAAATAAGGTTTTGTTTTTTATCGATGATGGGGTGGCGGTTGACCGTTCCCAGCTTGATACGCTTGATTCGTTCGCCGGTGCCTAAGTCGAATACGTCAAGGCCCCACATATTGGCCGCATAAAGCCTGTCGCGTTCTGGGTCTACGGTTAGCTCGATAATTCCGCCGGTGCTCTGGTATTTCTTGAGCAGCGTGTGATGCTCTAGATTAAAACCGTAGGCTGCATCGCCAAAGACCTCACCGGCAAAGAGTGCATCTCGTGTGGGGTGATAGGACTCGGGAGCGAAAGCAAGGGACCCTTGAATGGGAAAGAAAAATAGGACGAGCATAGGGTGATTATACCAAGTGGCAATATTCGGGTCTTGGGCACCTGTTTCCCGGTCTAGCCGGGTGATCGTATCGTTGAACTCCCCTGAGAAATAGAGGGCGTTGCGTTTGGGGTCGAAGGCACTTCGGTGCCCGTTGCCTGCCGGGATGATATTGCGAATCACAGCCTCAGGATCATTCATGGGCATGGCGAGTGCAGAATCCAGCAAATTCTTCCCATTTTGTGTCATGTCAGAACCACCAACATAGAGTGTGTTCTCGATGCAGCGAACAAACTCCATGCGCCCGTAGTAGTCGTCGGTGCTTAAGTCGTGACGATTGAGTAGCTTTAGTGTCTGAGTCTCGAATTGGGCGATATGCTCTCGCTTACAGTCTTCGGAGACTAGGTAGCGTGAGTCGTGAAGGTAGCAGGCGGTGACGGCCGCATAAATTGACGACCCATCGGCCGACTCGCAAAAGCTGTAGGCTCGATGATTGTCTATTTTTGTCGCATGGTCAGGTGTTTGCGTGAGCGGAATAAGAGACCATAGGAGCTGGGTCGCTACAATGAGACCCGTGACAAGTAACCATTGAAGCCGGGGCTGTATCCAGCGCGGAATAATACGGCCACCGAGGGCCAGCGTAACGATGAGAAAAACGCAAAGCGCCGATGCTAAATGACTTGTCTCCTCTGAGATTACAAAGATGCATGCCGCGATGGCTGACGCAAAAGCGATGGAAAGTGGTGGCCGTTTCCAGCTCTTCCAGAACATCGGTTGCGTGAGTGGCAGGAGTGGGAAGGTTGCAGCCGCAAACATGGGTTGTACATCGAATAGGAAATGGTGGGCCACCATGAACAACCAAGCCATGGCGACCGCCGGACCCTTTAGACCAATCCGTCCATGCTCTCGGCTGAAGAAGAACCTCTTGCCGAGAAAGAGCACGAGCGGTGTTGCGATGAGAATGGGCAAATCAAAGGCAATCCAGATAAACCAAACATCAACGGAGCTGTGAAAATGGAAAAATAGGTCTGATGCCAACCATTCGTCTATAACGGCCGAATTCGGGAAAATCGAAAGTACAAGTAAACGTGTAACGAGGATGAATATCAGCAGTGAGACGGCACTGCCGGTAATAAGCCTTGTAAGGATACCCATAGAGGCTGGGCTATGCAGCTGCGGTTGTATGGGCAACATGTGAGGTCTTAGGTGCCAATCCCGTAGGAGGTAATCATGTTGTAGGCAGAGGCCAGAGGCTGCTTGTAGAGCAGGTTGAATTCTACCATCGGGCCCACAGCGCATTCAGTGCATGGGGTTTTACCGGTGAACTGTTCTTGCCAATTCTGAGTGAGTAGGTCGATGCCTTTTGCTTTACCTTTCGTATAAGCACATGGGTAAGCCAAGCCTTGCGGGTCGATGAATAAAAAACCGTAACCAGCAGCGCATCTTGACTCTGGATTCATGATTGATGCCATAGCGAAGTTGTCCCAATTTGACATGTGCCTTAGATAGGCAGAGCTGCTTGCAATGGGCGCACCTTGGCCTTTGGCGTCAAGGATCTTCTGCCAAATATGACTCTCACGTTTGGTGTTGTACATTTCTCCTAGTTTGCCTTTAACAATATCAGTATCGGTACACTGGGGTTGGAAATGAAGCTTGAAGTCATTCTGAGTCGCGAGCCTAATGAGTGCGTCGATATCTTCCGTGGCTTGTGCGGTGAGTACGGTAATCGCAACCACGGGTAATTTTTTGCCACGTAGCTCTTGAATGCCTTCCAATACACCGTCGAATGACTTCTTTCCCCGAGCTTGACGATGGGTCTCGGGCATACCGTCGAGGCTTGTGAATACGAGATCCACATCGGGCATTCTTTCTGGGAAGCGTTCTAGAAGCGTCAGGTTGGTATTGAGCGAGACGAAGAATCCATGTGACTTCGCCTCGGCGGCAATTGCAGGTAAGTCTGCTCTTAGCAGCGGTTCTCCGCCAACCAAGCCAAGCCTTGCCACACCCATTTGAGCCAAGTTAGAAAAAAGCTGACGTATCTGCTCAAGAGATAACTGGCTGGGGTCTAGATTTGGAAAGTTGCAGTATGAGCACGAAAGATTGCACCTGTTGGTGACGGCAAAGCTCGCTGAAATTGGGCGAGGAGTAGCGTGTCCGCGGTAATGCGCGATGCTGCGGGTAAGTGCGATTCCCGTTTTAAAATGTTGCAAGACGGCCATAGGTCGACTCCAGGTGACAGAGCCAGATTATACCGAAATAGTAGCGCGCAAAAACCCAAGAGCGGCCTGAATTGAGGTATTTACCAAGAAACCAGGGGATAAGTGCTGTGATCCCGAGCCACATCGTGGTCGTTGTGCCAATAAGCCATGCCAGCAAAAGGCAGAGAGATACGATTTGAATTTCAGTTAAACGAAGTGAGACGACCGCGGAGGTTTGTACATTGTGTGCTTGGTCTACCGGAGCGTCGATCCTCACTTGATAGATATGACTGATCGCGGTCATCACTCCAACGATAGTATAGGTTTCCCACGGGTGGTTAAGCCCACCTAGCCCGGCGATAACGGCTCCCCAGAGACCAACCCAGAGAACGTCGACCCCTGGAGTACCTTTGATTTTCAGAGAGTAGGCGATGTTGACCGCAAAAGTCGTCCCCACGACATATGCGAACTCGGGGCCATAAAGAAATGCCGTTACAATTAGAACAGCCAACTTTTGAAACCCAAGCACAGCCCAAAAGATGGCTCGATGATCGTTGAGTGTGTCTACGTATGGGCTATCTTTTCGCGGATTGCTTTGGTCGGCTACGCAGTCGGTAAGGTCGTTGAAAAAATAGAGGGTTGAGAGGGTGACCAATGTAACAATTGTTAGCCCGGTCATATCCGCCAACCCACGCCCGGCAAAGAAAAGCATCGACACAACGATGCCCAGCAGAGCGCCTTCTTGGCGTTTGATCCGCTGCCACATGGGTTCCGTGGTAGCGCATTTGACGAACATTAAGTCCATCCTCTGGAGATAGAGCATCGGGGAGCGAATGAAAAGCATACTTGAACTGATTCCTAACTTCTCCATATGGTGACGTCATGTTGCCAAAACTAAGTTATCTTGCAGCGTTTACTTATATTCCCTACGCGGCACTCTTTTTCTGGGCGGCCTGGGAGCGTTCCTGGACATTTATGGGAGCTCTGCAGCTATTTTCTATGGCGTTGATGCTTTGGGGCTGCGGCGTTGCAACAGATGAAGCGTGGAAGCGTGGCGGTTCGTGGCGGTTTGTTGGTGTCTCCGTGGGTTCGTTACCTTGGGTTAGCTTCGGTTGGCTGATTGCTTTCCACAACACGCCCATGGGACCAGGCGTTGTGACCATGCTGCTTACTGGAACGACCATGGCGTGGTCCTATGTTGGGGCAGGCTTACCGACGGGCGTTATCGTTTCGATTTGCGGTATGCTCATCCTCGCTGCAGGTATATTTCGCATGGTGCTGCGTTTTCCGTTCGGCATCGCTCTTGGCTGTGGGGCGCTCTGCTTTCATCTTGCTTCGCTTTGGCTGGTTTTGGTTGCGTACGAAGACTTGCCTAAGGGTGCAACCGTCGCGGAGATTGAGAGCCAGGTAGGCGTGACCCAAATAGACTTAGGGGGGCAATGGGATACTGCCCGGGATTTGCTGATCGATAGTAACGAAGGCTTCGCACTCGCTGCATTTATGAGTAGCAACCGAGGGAGTAATAAGGAACGCACGCCGGGCCTTGTGAGAATCTCACTCTCCGGTGCCGAAACCACGTTTTCCTTAAAAACGCGCATGGGTGATACGATAGTTTTAGACGAGACAACTGGCCTTATTTGGTTCAGTGATTTTCTTGATGGTCATGTTCGAGCTCTCAAGGCGAACACGTTGGCTCCTACTGGTCAATCTTTCGAAGTCAAGCCGTGGCCCGATGGAGTGGCTCAGTTAGATGATGGCCGCTTGGTGGTTCGCGTGGAAACACCGCGGCGTGACGATTCAGAGCTGCATTTGATTGAAACCGTGACTGGGGAACAAACTTTGCTGGATGTAGAGCCGCATCGATGGGGAACCCTCAACGCTGCGATGGAAGTGGCAAGAAGTCGAAATGAGATTTTTTTACTCCAGACGGGGAATGATAAAACAACCCTTAGCGCCGTCAGCCCTTCGGGCGTCAGGGTTCAAAAACTATTCGGTGGCATCATTTGGGAGGCTGCCTGGGATACGCAGTCTGAACTCATCTGGTTAGGCTCAATGACCGAAAACTGTATATTTAAGGTGCAGCCGCAAACGTTGGAATCTCAATGTTTTGAAATACCCAACGGGGTCCGCGAAATTATGCCATTGGGCGATAGCTGGCTCGCGTTGGCCGATTATTTGAGAGCAAGAGTCTATGTGTTTGACGGTGAGAAGATCCAACGAACCATAGAGGTTGGCCGCAAGCCTGAGGCTATGGCCTTGGGTCCGAAGTCCGGTGACCTGTACGTATTGAGCGATGCAGGCCTAACCCGCATTTCGAAGCCTAGAACCCCAGCTGAACCGTAAAGAAGTAGTCCATCGTGGTGACGTAAGCAGTGTTGCCTTCGTTAGGTACTACCAAGCCTGATGCAGCAGAGTTGTCCGGTAGATAGAGAACACCGATTTCAGTAATCTCGTTGATATCGGAGGCTTCGTAAACCCGAATACCTGCCCAGTTATCAGCCATGTAAATTCTACGCTGAGTTTGTCCGGCGACCGTACGCGTATGAATACTTACGTCCTTTGACCAGGTTGTTTCAAACACCGCGACGCTTGCAGGATCGGCGGGGTTGGTAATGTCGTAGACTTCGATGGTTGAACCAGCGGTGACCACGATCATGTCGCCCTGAATATCGAGAGCTGTAGCAAATGGGTCAAGTGATGCAGTATCCGGTACTGTGAGAGCTACCTCTGCAACGATACTCGCGCTTGTTCCATCGGCGCTCATCTGAACAACCGTAAGACCCGCACTACCATTGGCGACATAAACATAGTTACCTTGGTAGATAATATCCCAGGCGCTCGCACCCGGAAGTGCAAGTTGTCCTACCGTGGCAGGGTCGGCCAGTAAATTCACGCCACTTGCCGCGTTATAGCAATCGTCACGGTAGGGGTCACACACATCAATGAATTCGATATGTGCATTGTTGTCGGTGTCGTTGGCCGCTTGAATCTGCGAAAAGAGGGCAGTGGCAATCACCGTATTCGGGTCGTCATTTGCACGCTCTCTTAGGTGAACCGCAGTCGTCGCGTAGTACTCGCCGCTGGGTGCGTTCTCGATATCAAACGGCTGTACATTGCCGACCGGTGGGTAGCCCGTTTCGGAAACCGGGTTGCCGTCTACATTTAGAAAATGGACCGTGAGGCCGTAGGGTGTGTGGGCCTGATAAGCAATGTTCGATGCGTGAGCAAATCCCATATCGCGAACACGGCCGTCAGCATCGAGCGTTTCAATTTCCACGGGTGCAGTCACGTCAGCAACATTTGCCACCGTGTAAAAGCTTGTTAGCTTTGCTTCGGTGAAGCCTGGTACCGTTTCCGTAACAACCCACCGTCGCTGGTAGATATACGCCCGGTCGTTATGAACCTCGAGGCCGGCCGAACCAAAGCCGCCTAATGCAAGCGTACCGATAACATTACAGTCGTTGGATGGATCGTCATCACAGTTACCGCATGCATCGTATAGTTCAGCTCCGCCAGGAACTCCGCCGCAGTCGGTGGGGCAGTCATTGCTTGGGTCGCTGTCACAGGTGCCGCAGCCATCGAGCATCGCACTTCCGCCGCATTCACCGTTACAATCGTAGTAGGTGTCACATGGTGGTAGATCTGGGTCCGGGCAGTCATAGTCATCGTTGGCGCTGATGCAGATAAACTCATCTCCGCACTCAACCGTTGTCGCGGTTCCACCGTACTCCCCTTTGCAGTCAGGTACACACGCCGGAATACCCGTACCGCCGCCTACGCAATCGTTACATTCATCGACAAAGGCACCGCCGCCCCAGTCGCTGTTGCAATCTTGCTCACAGGCATCACGAACGGTAGTACCTCCGGTACAGCGACCACAC
>JABJBS010000162.1 GCA_018668695.1 Deltaproteobacteria bacterium | reverse complement strand
GAGAACTGTACTGAATTGCCGCCAAGTGACAGCGCCGTTCATCTCGATACAACCAACGCATGCAATGTAGCGCCAAAAGCCTCGATGAGTGACCTCGTTTGCTACGCCGATAAAATAACCTACACAAACTACCCCAACATTCTCGACTGCTCGGGCGAAGGCTTTTTCAATGAGCTGCTTGTAGGCGTCTGCCAAGAATTCCCAGGACCGGTACGCACCTGGAAGTACATAGAGCCTTCAACTTACAACTGCATCACAATAGAGTAGGAACCTGAAGCGCCAAGGCCCAAGAGTCTTAAACCGTAAGCAGAACCAATAAGCTACGCGCCTCATTCAACAACGGCTCAATCAAATCCTGACGCATAAGGCCTCGATTCATTGCTTTTACTGGAACATCAGAAGACTCCAAAGCCAGCCTTTCTCCTTCATAGGTCAAATAGTTTAAAACGGTGCGCTCATCTTTCTTGGACCGTTCTCGAAGAATGACACCACGACTTTGAAGACGCTTAAGAATAGGAGTTACGGTCCCAGCATCTAAAAAAAGACCGTCTGCTATCTCAGTCACACTCTGCCCATTGCGCTCTCTAAGCGTCTGGACGATCAGGTACTGCGGGTAAGTCATTCCCAGAGCGTCTAGATAAGGTCGGTGGGCCTGAACCACTAATCTAGCTGCCGCATAAAGCGGAAAAGTACTGGGATGGGTTTCTTCTTCAACGGGAGGTAATTTATAAATTTGAGTCATCATACCAGAGACTTTGCAGGAGTGGTGCCAATTCAATGATGTTTCAAAAAGTTAAAAAAAGGTCCATATTTCAGCGCTAACCGAACCCCGTGCCTGTCGAAAGTGACTAAAATAGTCGAAACTGACGACAAAAAAATCTTCACTGACCCACCAATACCCGGAACATCTGCAACGCGCTGCGCCATAAACTTCGATGGTCAGCCATGCCAACCATCAAGTCATAAGAGACCGGTTATCGATTAATTCATAAGTTAATCCGTGAACTTAGTTTAAGTTAAACCCGCCAGTCCGAGCGGTTCCTGCAACCCTCCAAAATCGATGCATAAAGTCAGATTGCTCGATGGCACTTCGTTTGCAGATACCCAATCAACAACGCACAACCCAGACCCAAGGAACAGTTATGTTAATCTCTGAAGAAGCAAAACGATTCATCCAAAGCCATCTAGCCGATCCAGACAACACCACTTATCAATTGATCATTGGCGAATCGGGCCTAAGCTTACTCCCTAGAGCGTCTACATCTTTCGCGGAGTCTATTTATAACGGAGAAGAAATTTTGCTCGGTCTCGATGCCGAGACTCAGAAACAACTTCGAGGGCGTACATTGATTTTGAAAACAATAGGCAAAACAACCAGTCTCGAACTTCTTGAGCGACGAAGAAAGCCCAGAGAGTACATGACCTAACCACACACTCAATTTCCAAATCCGTCGGTTACCTGGAGTCTTCCAGATCCTCCTTACTCCCTTCCGTGTGTCGTCAGACCATCAGTTCATCCAGATGCGTATGGCTCGTAGGTCATATTTTTACCAAATCCCCAGTCAGTCATTCCAGTACCCCTCACTTTTTGAACAGAAAGCTCCCTTTCGGTGAAACTGAGGGTGACTGTTTGCACAATCTGCGATAGACCATCGCGAAATTCTGAGATGCGTTGTTTGTATTTGCCCACCACAGCCTCTCAGGATGCTTGCTTGCCATCTGGGCGGCCTCATAAGGCCAACAAGATGGCTAGTTACGAAGGTTGGTGTGTGGGACACCGCCGAAACCAAAGATATAAAGCACCAGCACGGCGCTTGACTATTGGGTCGGGTGAAAACCAGACAATCGCTCAAGGGGAAACACTCCATGGTTCGCAGTTTTTATCATCGATTGCTAAACACGATTTTATTGCTCATCGCAATCACTATCGGTGTCGTTTATGTAAGCCAGAACAACAGCTTAGAGTCCATTAAGCTCAAAGAGTTGAACGCACTTAAAAAGCAAGACCTCGGAACGGATGCCGGCAATGGCAACCCTGCAGCCGCCTCGCTTTGGGCCGGCAGCGTTGACACCGGCCTGCTTCAAAAAGACCTTGAGCCGTGGCTCCCCGCCGATCACACCATGGGCGGTACACTCAAGCTCTTGATGAGCAGCGATCCCAAGGGGTTTAACTATTTGATTGAAAACAGCGTCGATGTGAGCAACATCGAAGCTTACAACATGACGCCGCTGGTTGCGCGCCATAAAAAAGAGGTCACTAAGTATGGCCCTTCTTTGGCCACCACGATTAACCGCAGCGATGACTTTCTTACGTATACCTATCAGGTACGGCCCGATATCTTCTGGCATAATCCTGCCCTCGAAGCCGACGAAAGCCGCGAATGGCTGACCCAAGGTGAAAGCTGCAAAGCGGTTGGTAAACGTACCGCTGAGCTTCTCAAAACCAACCTGCCTGAACTGGCCAACGCAGAACTTCCTGCCGACCGGCACTGGATTCAAGGCCGCTGCCGAGTGACGGCACACGATATCATCTTCTGGATTAAGATGATGATGAACCCACAAGTTGGCGCCGCAGCCTCTATCCGAAGCTACTTTAAAGACCTCGATATGGAGCAAGTTAAAGCCACAGGCGACTTTAGCTTCCAAGTAAAATTTGCAAACAAGACCTACAAGAACGACCAAGTATCCAAGTGGTTCTCATCCATGCCTGAATTCATGTACGCGTACGATGAAGATGGCGAGCGCTTTGAAGAAGCCGTTTTAGGAACCCGCTATTCTGAGCACTGGTACAACCCACGCGGACTGGGCAATGGACCTTATCGCTTCGTCAAGTTTAACCAAGGCGAGCTGCTCCGACTGGAAAAAGATCCATGGTACCCAATGGGTGGCAACAGCTTCGATACCGTTCTTATCAAAATTGTTAAAGACGACGTTCAGCACCCACTGATGCTTTTAAAGTCGGCTCAGTCGACTACTGAAAAAACCAATCAAGGTGTTCACCTTACCGAGCTCAATGCTCAAAACTTTCGCCAAGTCATGAAAAAGAGCGACAAGAATAAGCTCTTTCAAGATGGAACCATCCAGCACGACTTTTATTGGAGCTACGGCTACAGCTACATCGGATGGAACGGTGACAAACCTTTCTTCTCCGACAAGCGCGTTC
>JABJBS010000161.1 GCA_018668695.1 Deltaproteobacteria bacterium | reverse complement strand
CGATATTTGTGACGAGTGCGGGAACCATCGTGACCGTTGTATCATGCTGGGCAACCTCGGCGATGTGTACTTACAAGTAGACCTCTTGGACAAAGCCCAGGAGTACCTTGAGTCTTCAGTTGAACTTGCACGTAACGTTGGTTTGCGAGGTCCGGAGGGAGCGTTCAATGGGTCTCTTGGCGAACTGTTTATCAAGCGCGGTGAATTCAGAAAAGCGAGGGTTCACATCAAAGACGGTGAGGCAATTTTACGAGAACTCGGCGACCTCAGTGAGCTTCTTAAAGTAATATTTAGAAAGGCTCAGCTAGCGATCGCTGAAACGAATATTCCCGAAGGCAAGCAAGCGGTTTTGGATATGCGTGAACTGGCTCAAGCCACTTCACTCCAAGCCTCTTCCCCGGTCTGGAAGACCATAGAAGACTATACCGCCAAAATAACCGCTCTCTAAACCCGATTAGAACTCTGCGGAATTAGGTGTTCTCGGAAACGGGATAACATCGCGCACATTGTCCATCCCAGTTGCATACATAATGGCCCGCTCAAACCCAAGGCCAAAACCTGCGTGCGGAACCGTTCCATATTTGCGAAGGTCTCGGTACCACCAGTAATCTTCAGGCTCTAAACCGCCTTCACGAATTCGGCTGTCGAGAATGTCGAGGCGTTCTTCTCGCTGAGACCCACCAATGATTTCACCGATGCCTGGCGCCAATACATCCATCGCGGCCACTGTTTTGTTGTCGTCATTGATGCGCATGTAGAATGCTTTAATTTCTTTGGGATAATTCACAACCGCAACAGGTCCCTTCACCACTTCTTCAGTGATGTAACGCTCATGTTCAGCTTGCATATCCATTCCCCAAGTGACCGGGAATTCAAACTTCTTGTTGCTCTTCTCCAAGTGGGCAATTGCATCGGTATAATCCATCACGTCAAACTTCGCGTTCACCAAGTTTTCCAGACGCGCCACACAACCCTTATCAACACGCTTGTTGAAGAAATCCATGTCGTCTTGACGCTCGTCCAAGAGAGCCTTGAAGATATATTTGAGAAGCGATTCTGCAAGTCGTGCGTCGTCCATGAGGTCTGCAAAAGCAATTTCAGGTTCAATCATCCAGAATTCTGCAAGGTGCCGGCGGGTGTTTGAATTCTCCGCACGAAACGTTGGTCCGAAAGTATAAACATTGCTCATCGCCAAGCAGTAGCTCTCAACATTCAGTTGGCCTGATACTGTGAGGTGCGCCTCTTTACCGAAAAAGTCTTTAGAGAAATCCACGCCACCTTTATCGTTCTTAGGTAGATTGGCCATATCCAATGTGGATACGCGAAACATCTCTCCCGCACCTTCACAATCGTTGGCGGTAATAATCGGCGTATGAATCCAATAAAAACCATTTTCGTGAAAGAACCGATGTGTGGCCTGCGCGAGGCAGTGCCGTACTCGGGTCAATGCACCAATCAAGTTTGTGCGTGGGCGCAGGTGAGCAATATCTCGTAAATATTCTCGGGTGTGGCGCTTCGGCGCGACCGGGTATGTTTCAGGATCCTCTACCCAACCGATCACTTCCAATTCGGTGGCCTGCAACTCAAGTGATTGGCCCTTGCCAGCACTCTGCACAACTTCACCCGTGCACCGCAAAGAGCATCCAGTGGTAACCTTTTTAATCTCCGACTCGTAATTCTCAAGCGTACTCTGACAAACAAGCTGGAAAGTATCGAAACAAGACCCATCATGGATCTGCACGAAGGACAGACCTGCTTTGGAGTCACGTCGTGTCCGTACCCAGCCTTGAACGCTGATGGTGTCGCCGACCTTGGCCGCGCCGCCCAGTACCTGTGAAATTCTAAGTTTTTCGCTCATATCGTCACTCCTCAAAAAGGCGCTTACCGCCTCTCAGCATCCATTCAATGGGTCCGTCGAATTACGCCAATGTGCCCGATTAGGCAAGCAAAACTGCTGGGAGCGCCTACTCCGATTGGCTCATGGTGCTCAAACGATTATGATGGGTCACTATGGAAGAAACCAACGCACCAAGTCCCGAATTACTTCAACCTTTTCAGCTAATTGCTGGGCTGGGAACTGAATCTATCGCCTGGTTAAGCGAGCAGCTCGTGCCGATTACACTCGCACCCGGTACTGCTCTCACTCAAGAAAAAATGACCAATCGGGAGCTTTACTTCATCTCCAAGGGTACCATGGACGTCCAAAAAACGGCTAACGGTACAGCTCAAGAGACGATTCTCAGCCTCGAAGCAACCACCGTGATTGGGGAAATGAGCTGCCTCCTGGGCCGCGCCGCTATTGCGACCGTGGTCACGACAAGCTTTGTGACGGGTTGGAAGCTCGATACCCGAGCTCTTAGAAAAGCCCCTCCTGGTCTTCACTTAAGGGAAAGACTTCTGGAGCGTATTCTCAAACTGGTTTCATCCAGACTCGAATCAACCAATCAAAGCGTGCTCAAGCTCCTTGAGAAGAAAGATGGTGATTCTACATTGAGTCTTAAAGAGATCGACCAATTTACCGAGAACTGGAAGGCTGGACTCTCGTTTACAGAGGATTTTCAGGACCTCGACGAGTCTTGGAGCTTTAAATAACTTATATCCCGGTGGGTACAACAAGCCCCGCATTCACCATCATGGTCTCACACTGCTCTAAGTCGTCTGT
>JABJBS010000160.1 GCA_018668695.1 Deltaproteobacteria bacterium | reverse complement strand
GCCATGAGAAATGCCATCTCAACGCTCTGGGCATAATTAAGGCGAGGATCACAGTGTGTCTCGTACTGTCTTGGAAGATCTTCCTCCGACAATTCTTCAGGCCCGCCCGTGCACTCGGTCACGTTTTGTCCCGTTAACTCGAAGTGCACGCCGCCTAAATGACTCTTCTCTTCCTGATGAACATCGAAGGTCGTTTTCAATTCAGACAAGATATTGTCGAAGTTTCGAGTCTTAAGACCAGATGCCGTAGGCGTAGTATTGCCGTGCATAGGATCACATGACCAAACAACCTTGAGCCCTGCTTTTTGAACGGCACGAATCAGCTCTGGTAATTTCTTCCGAACCCCTTGAGCCCCCTGCCGTGAAATCAATGTAATGCGCCCAGCTCGATTCTTTGGTTCCAAAACTCTAATCAGCTCTACCAACTCTGCTGGTTCCATGGTCGGACCGACTTTCACACCAATCGGATTCTCGATGCCTCTGAAATACTCAACATGAGCACCATCGAGTTGACGGGTCCGGTCACCAATCCAAAGCATATGGGCGCCGAGGTTATAATATTTGTCGTCTACCTTCACCGTGTGCGCTTCTTCGTAGGGCAGGAGCAATCCTTCGTGACTCGAAAAAAGTTCGACGGTACGGAAGATGCCTTGCGCCTGCACACCTGTAGATTCAACAAAATCCAATGAATCAAGAATACTATGCAACATCGATTGGTGACGTTCACGGTTGGCCGCATTGCGAAAAAAGCCAAGGTCCCAGTGCTGTGGGTTGTGCAAGTCGGCAAAGCCGCCATCTAAAAGCGCTCGAGCATAATTGAGCGTAGCTGATGAGTGAAAATAAGCTTGAACAAGCCGATTGGGATCGGGAGTACGTGACGCTTCGGTAAAATCAATATGGTTAACGTGCTCACCTCTGAACGAAGGAAGCTCAACACCGTCAATGGTTTCGGTATCCTTCGAGCGCGGCTTAGCGTATTGCCCCGCCATTCGACCCACACGGACGACCGGAATACGCACACCCCAAGTCAATACAAGACTCATCTGCAGAAGAATTTTTAACTTGGTTTCAATAGATTCCCGTGTGCAATCATCGAATCGTTCCGCACAATCGCCCCCCTGTAAAACAAAGGCCTTGCCTGCAGCAGCTTTGGCAAAACGTTTACGAAGCGTCTCAACCTCACCATGAGCAACCAAGGGTGGCAGCGCACGTACGGTCTCGAGAGCCTGTTCAACCGCAGCCTCATCTTGATAAGTCGGTTGTTGCTGAATCGGATGATTACGCCAAGAAGTGGGAGCCCATACCATATTTTAATTCTCCTCTGAGCCTTCCAGCATTGACAGGCTTTGGCTCAAAGTACAACCATATGGCATGTGAGAGTGCGAGAAAACCGCGAAAACTAGAGTTCGGCGAGCTCACTGACTAAACCTTGAACGATCTGTTTTGCATCGCCAAAGACCATCATGGTGTTGTTTAGTTCAAAGAGACCATTCTTAATGCCCGCATAACCTGGGCTTAATGAACGCTTAATCACAAAAACTGTCCGAGCCTCATGAGCCTGCAAGATAGGCATTCCGTAAATAGGACTGTCTTTATCCGTACTGGCGGCAGGGTTCACAACATCGTTTGCCCCAATCACAATAACGGCATCCGTCGTCTTGAATTCCGGATTGATATTATCCATTTCCACAAGCTGCTCGTAAGGAACATCCGCTTCAGCCAAGAGAACGTTCATATGGCCGGGCATACGACCCGCTACTGGGTGAATCGCATAGGTAACCTTCGTTCCGCGGCTTTCCAGTGCTGTTGCTAACTCACGCACCGCGTGCTGAGCTTGAGCAACAGCCAGGCCATAACCAGGAACAACAATCACGCTCTCAGCTGTATCCAAAACCATCGCGGCTTCTTCTGGTCCGCAAGAAGTAACACTCTCGTAGTTACGAGCATCCTCAGAGCTACCGGCTGAATCCGTTGCGCCAAAGCCTCCAACCAAAACATTCACAAGCGAACGATTCATCGCCACACACATAATCTGCGTAAGGATGAGACCCGCTGCGCCGACCATCGAGCCTGCGATAATCAGAACATTGTTTCCAATGACAAAACCCGCTGCACACGCCGCGATACCCGAGTACGAGTTCAAGAGCGAGACGACAACCGGCATATCTGCGCCGCCAATTGGAATGACCAAGAGCCACCCCAACACAAGTGAGATAGCGGTGAGAGCAAGAATACTCTGCGTAAATGTTTCCGGAGTGTTCGCACTAAAAGCAAACCAAGCTGTTACACCAACGACACCCACCACGAGCGCAAGGTTAATCACATGACGCCCAGGCAAGAGAATGGGCGCACCCTTTTTCAATTTACCCTGAAGTTTCAAGAATGCGACGATACTACCCGTTGTGGTAAGCGCGCCAATGAGAACCGAGAGACAGATAATAACCGCGTTAATAGGGTCGATACTTCCCGACTTCTCAACCAGAGTATCCCAGACAACAGCTGCCGCAACCAAGGCGGATGCACCGCCTCCAAAGCCGTTAAACAAAGCGACCATTTCCGGCATAGACGTCATTGCGACACGCACAGCGCCGATGCCGCCAATGACTCCACCCACAACGATGCCGCCGATAATCCAGCGGTAGTCAATGGACGGTATTGAGCCGGCACTGTCTGGTAAGTGCAACTCCAGCAAGGTTCCGACAATTGCCAAAAACATGGCCAAAGCAGCAATTTTATTACCAGTAGCGGCCGTTTTGACTTTGGTCAGTTTCTTTAATCCGAAGATAAATAGAACCGCCGAAAGTAAATATACAAAGTGAACTAAATCGCTCGTCATTTTTTCTTACTCCCAAACATCGCCAGCATACGACCGGTCACAAGAAAGCCGCCGACCACATTAATCGTTGCAAAAGCAATGGCTGCTGCACCCAGAAGGTTAGACACGGAGGCCTCAGGTGTAATGGCAACCGCCAAAGCACCAACAATGGTGATGCCACTGATGGCGTTCGCCCCACTCATCAATGGAGTGTGTAAAGTGGGAGGTACTTTGGTTATCACCTCAAAGCCCACAAACATGGCTAGAATAAAAACGTACAAACCTATTAAGAGAGGTCCCATCGCCATTGGATTATCCATCAGTTGCCTCCTTCAAGAGCAGCCGCTGTTCGCTCATGCCGGCACACACCTTCATGAGTCAGCAATGCACCTGCAACAATTTCATCTTCGAGATCAAGATTGATGGCCGACTCGGCAATCAAGAGCTTCATCAGCGTCAGAACATTTCGTGAGTAAAGCATGCTCGCATCAGCGGGCACACTTGCCGCAAGGTTGGAATGGCCGATGATTTCTACGCCATGGGCCACAACATTCTCGTCTGGTTTTGAAAGTACGCAGTTACCTCCGGTGGCAACTGCAAGGTCTACGATGACTGCACCTTCGCGCATGCTTTTGACCATCTCCTCAGTAACCAGCTTCGGAGCAGGTCTACCAGGAACCGCGGCAGTGGTGATGACAACATCTGCATTCTTAACATGCTCTGCTACAATGGCCTGTTGCTTTTTGAGAAAATCGGGCGTGACCTCTTTGGCATAGCCACCCTCGCCATCCCCGCTTTCATCCATGGGCAAATCAATAAACTTACCACCCAAGGATTCGACTTGTTCTTTTACGGCGCCGCGAATGTCGGAAACTTCAACAATTGCACCCAATCGCTTGGCCGTCGCAACTGCTTGTAATCCTGCCACCCCCGCACCCATCACAACAATGCGCGCTGGCTTGACGGTACCCGCTGCAGTCATCATCAATGGAAAGTACTTATCAAGAGATGCAGCAGCAATAAGTACCGCTTTATAACCGGCGATCGATGCCTGTGAACTCAGCGCATCCATGCTTTGTGCACGGCTGATTCGCGGCACGAGTTCCATGGCCAAGGTACTCACCTTGCGCTCCATCAAAACCTTGACCACATCGAGATTGGCATGAGGCGAAATAAAACCAACAAGCAGCGCACCTTCCTTAAGGCGGCCCGCTTCCTCAGTCGTGGGCGGCGCCACTTTAAGCACCACGTCAGACTCGGCCCAAGCTGCAGCTTCGCTCCCCGCTGGAACAATAGCCGCACCCGCTTCTTCAAGCATCGCATTGGTAATACTTGAAGAGAGCCCCGCATCAAATTCTGCACGAACCGCTAAACCCTCTTTGACAAGCTTCTTTATAGTTTCAGGAATGGCTGCGACTCGGGTCTCTCCCCGAACCTGCTCTTTCGGAACAAATACCGTTAACATCGTGTTGGTACCTCACGTCTGAGACCCTTAGGAGCCTCGACTTTGGGCGCATCAATACGCAAGTCAAAACTCCAAGATACAGCACCGTAAGTCAAGGCCAGTGAAGCCTCTTTGGGTCATAGAGTGTCAACGCACTGCGTTCTACGAGATTGTCGCAAATTAGGATGGATTTGTTACATTTTGGTACCCCAGCGCACCATTCTATACCTTTAGGACCCGCTTGAGTGTCTTATCGCTTGCGAGGCGAGGCGAGCCTCTTTATAAGCCGTCGGCACGAGGAGTTAATATGATGCTTAGACAACCTTTTTTCGTGCTCTTTTTACTGGCAACGACGGCATGTGCTGGCGTTCCCCATGGTCATTCGCACACTCAAGCCGGCGCGCATCATCCCGACACTGCAGCTCCCACCGACTTCGCAGCCCGAGCTCAAAAACTAGCTCAGGAATTCATTATTGTAGATGGCCACATCGATGTTCCCTATCGGTTAGAGAGTTCAAAATCAGATACGGGCGCTCTTACGGAAGATGTCAGTCACAAGACGCACAAAGGGGATTTCGATTACCCACGTGCCGTTAAAGGCGGTTTAAACGCTCCATTTATGTCTATTTACATACCGGCCCGATACCAAGAAGAAGGCAGTGCCAAAAAAGTTGCTGATGGGCTCATCGACATGGTCGAAACCATGGTCCAAGCTACACCTGAAAAGTTTCAAATCGCTCGGTCTCCGGCTGACGTAAGGCGTCATAAGCAAGATGGCGTGATGTCCTTGCCACTTGGCATTGAAAACGGGGCAGCCATCGAGGCCGACTTGGCAAACGTTGGCCATTTCTATAACCGCGGCGTCCGCTACATCACGCTGACACACTCCAAAGATAACCAAATTTGTGATTCATCCTACGACGAGCGTCATACTCATAAGGGTCTTACGCCATTTGGTGAAAAAGTTGTCACCGAAATGAACCGATTGGGCATTATGGTTGATATTTCCCATGTCTCAGATGATGCTTTTTTTCAGGTCATGAAAATTTCCAAAGTTCCTGCCATCGCTTCACATTCTTCAGCCCGCCACTTCACGCCTGGGTTTGAACGAAATATGTCCGATGAGATGATTCAGCTCTTGGCAAAAAACGGGGGAATCATCATGATAAACTTTGGCTCAACGTTTATTAGCCAACCCCCTCGAGACGCCTCCAACAAACGCCGGGCCGCCATCAATGCATTTAAAGATCCCCTAGAACTTGAGTGGAGCGATCCAAAGGTTGTGGCATTCAAGGAGAACTACGACAAGATCCATCCTCGAGTTTTCGCTGATGTGACAGACGTTGCAGATCATATCGACCACGTCGTAAAACTCGCAGGTGTTGATGCTGTGGGCTTAGGTTCAGACTTTGATGGTGTGGGTGATAGCCTGCCAACCAAGCTCAAAGATGTCTCGATGTTTCCGAATTTAATTGAAGAGCTTCTCAAACGCGGTTATTCCGAAAAAGACATTGATAAAATTTGTGGTCAAAACGCGCTGCGAGTCTGGAAAGCCGTAGAAGACTTCGCCAAAAGCCAAACTCAATCCAAATAAACTTAGCTGGTAAAATTCATATTAGTTTTACGTTGACCCAATAAAAACTCGAGCCTGAGCGACTTTAAATACGAGTCTTCACGTTCCTTAAGAGTCTCACTGTAATTATAGAGCGCCCGCACATAGGGTACCTCGTCTTCGAGGTTGAAATAGATTTTCTTTGGAAAAGGCCCTCCCAAAAACTCTCCGATGATTTCTACGCCATGGGCACTTAAATACTCTCGGGCAAAATCTAAACTATCGACCGTGCTCTGTTTCTTCTTTGGCCACATCTCACCGCCAGTGACCAATACAGCCTCAAGTGAGTCTTCTTCACAACCATACGAATAGATATCGTGTAAGAGCTTGGCCAAAGCTGCATGACCGCAAGTCTTCGCGAGCTCTAAACCGTGTTGGTCAAGACGTGAGAGCCCTATCGTTGGGAGCATGAAATGACTCATCCCTAAAATGCGTTTCACACGGTCGCGTACACATACGGCCAAACTGGAGGCCACGACGGTCACAAGCATTTCATCCGTTGAACTCACACAATATTCACCCGGACGCAGTTTTACGGTGCGCCTGGACAGGTGTGGATCCCAGTAACGGTTCAGACGAGTTGCGCCCAGTGAGAGTTCATCTTCACCGTGCAACTCTGGCATTGATATCGACATCTTATCCCCCCGTAGGAGGTCGCATCTCTACGTCCTCCATACAGCAAACGGGTTTTCCCCGATGCCATGGTCGCACGCACATTCTCCTACACCAAAAATTTGGCAAGTCCTGTTGCTACGGGCTTCAAAAAGATTCGAAGAGAGTCATCATTGAACCGAACGGGTTAAAACTGAATGCGCCCGCCCAGGCCGGTCGTTAAAAACAGGTTTTGACCCGTCACTTCCAAAGCCGTGTTGAGCCCAAGCGAAAAGTTATCGACAACATGAAAATCTGCTCCCAGGAAAGCTCGTCCGGCGGGTTCGAAACGAATCGTTTCCTCGGTTTCTCCGCGAGCCAAGTCGCTTTGAACCAAAATAAAACCGCCGACATGTGCACCGCAAAATAGTGAAATCGGCGTCTCGGCGAAGCGATAGGCATAACGTGCGCCAACCATCACGGGCAGCGATGTCGCCGCATTTTCAGTGAATGCGGTCTCTGAGCTGTAGTGACGAATCCCTACCAGGCCCTCTAAATAAAACGCATCGCTGAGTGCATAAGCTGGCGATAAATTCATCGCGTAGGAAACTGGGGCTTCTTTGAGGAGCCAGACCATCGGACCAGCATCAGCGGCCAAAGACCAGGGAGTTGCCGTGGCCGAAACTGGGCTTAGCACGAGTAAAATACCAAGAATCAAACTGCGAGTGTTCATGAAGAGTCTCCTTTAGCCGGAAGTACCTCAAGGAGGTTGCTTCGCCGGGGAACATCGCCCTAACCTCCATGACGCATCACGTCAAGAGTCTAATGCTCTTCATTAATCCGTATAAGAAGTTACTTTACGGGCCTGGACCAAGCCTTCGAAGGCAAAAAGAAGAAGATCGCCATCAAAACCACCGCTGAGGACGCCATCATCAAACTCACCTTCCCAAGGTACGGGAATTGGGAAAATCCCAGTAGAAACCTGAACATTACCAGACACTTCATCTCCATCGATGGTGCCAAGAACATCGTAAGATACTTCAAAACCGTCCATGACAATCAGCTCAATCATACAACTGCCAGAGCCTCCCATCACCTCTCCAGCAATATCCACAATGAAATCGACCGCACCGGTACAAGAAGCTGTGAGCGGCGTGTCTTGAAACTCGCCAGAAACTGAGATCGTCACACTGCCGGCATAAATACCTGCGTTTGCACTTTGAACGCGAACCCCGCCGTTGGTCCAGTCGAGCCGATCACCGTTGGGGAGCTGAGCCGAGGCGGTGATATCGTGTTTCCCCATATCCAAATAAACTTCGCCTTCTTTGCCCGTAAAAATCCCGGTGTCTTGAAGATTCGATGTCCACTCAATTGCATCGAATTCCAGAGATTCACCTTCAGCCGATAAAATTTCTGCTTTGAGTTCGAGGGGTTTACCTATTTCGACGATAGAGGCGGACGCTGGTGAATGCACCAACAAGGTAGCCCCGGCATATTGAGCCAGATCGTCATCGGAACCAGATGAGACAAGCCCTTCAGCCGTGCATCCGGTGACCATCAAAATAAGGGTAAAAACGAAACTATACTTTTTCATAGGGTGATACTGGCACACCAAGTCATTCAGTCAAGCGGTCTTCCACGGCCAAAGCCGCAAATTCGACAGACCACCCTGACCCGCTTTTCCGCATTTTCTACCTAGACAAGCACCGGAGCACTCATTATGCGATCAAAGTGTCCACGCAGTCGCTCTGCCCGGAGCCCTGACGTGCACCTCCCCAACACTATGATGAAAACTAAACTGACTCGAAAAACTCTAGGTACTCTTGTCTTACTCGCCGGCGTACTTTCCCTAACAACCACAGTCCAAGCTCAATCGAGAACTTCCCCTAAGTCTCGTTATGCCACGTCATCAACTCACACTGAGCAGGTCGATCCCAGAAAGCGCTGGCAAGACGGCGTGAACCCAATAGAACTCGGTCAACTGATTCAGGCCCAACACCAGAGCGTTCGCAGCTGCTATGAGTCTCAGCTAAAACGTACACCAAGCTTAGAAGGCTCCATAGATGTACGATTTAAGATCACCCATTGGGGACGGGTTGGCAAAACGAAAGTCACAAATAGCAACCTCAGTAACCGCCGAGTACGCCGATGCGTCGTCAAAGCAATTCGTAAATGGCGCTTTCCGTTTACACAAAAGGGCGGTGTAACCGTGGAACTTCCTTTGCTCTTTAAACCTCACAGCTCTCAAGCGCCCAAACCACAAGTTCACACTGCCAGACACTCTAAACAGATCCGCCGCCCAGGTGCTTGAGTCCAAACCTACCTCAAACTAAACTTTCTGATTTTTCTTTTGCGACCCGTAATTTTCACCCTTGCCACTGCCATCTGAACTCGGTTGACTTCTCTCAAACCAATGAGGGGAAACAACAAGGTTCTTAATCTGTACAGCCACGGATTAGGTGTCCAAGCCTTAGCGATCCCCCCTCATCTAAAAAAATGAAGTTACTCAAAGGACAACACGATGCGTTTATGCAGTCGCTATCTGCTGCCCATTTGGGTAGCGATGCTATTGGTATCTTGTGGTGAACCCAACAAGACTATCTCAAACCAGGACGAAGATGTTCCCCCCAAAGAAGATGCGTCACAATCGGATTTTCCCGAGCACGATTTTGACGATTCTTCGAGTTCGACAGGGGATGTGCCCAACGATGAACAAGACCAATCTACAGCGCCTTCTATACTAGAAGGACAGGTTTTCTCTGAAGTGGGTACGCCTCTGTCGGGCATTCGTATCATCGCATGTAACGCCGAGAGTTGTACCGATTGTGCGACCGATGACAACGGTTCATACATGCTTGCTAACCTTATCAATGGGCCATGGAAGATGGAGGCCGTTGACGATTCCGGCCTTTACATGGATTTGCTTTTTCACCAAAGAGCAGAAGATCCCTTGCCGATTATCCAATTGCCCTACGCTGATCAGAATGGTCTCCAGTGGCCTGCAGATGAAGGCGGAACCTTGAGTATGTTCAACGGCGGACTACAGCTTACAGCTGACCCCGGCAGCCTTTCTTATCCCGGCGAAGAGGTTGAACTCAAAGTCAGCATCATACCCATCGATAAATTACCTCCCTACGCCAGTACCCCGTGGGAAGGAAAAGAAGACCAAACCTTGGGAGTCATCTTAAATCCAACTCACTTGGTATCCCTTACACCAGTCGGTGTGCGCTTAAGTGTTTCGTGGCCGGTCTCGGAGGAGATGGATTACGATATCTACACCGTTGATCTCGCTACGGGGATGTTGCAAGCATCAGGCCGAGCCCACATGCAACCAAGCGGTGAGCTTTGGAGTGCCCCGGATTCAACTATTTTTGAACCGGCAACGATGATTTTCGTACCCGCCGCCAGTGAGAACCAAGATTAACTTCCTCAGCCTCATCTCTTCGTCAATACCCCTCTAATGGCCCAGTATCGGCCACACACACCTGAATTCACACCATCTCTCGGATACGTGCTTAAGACACAATCGGCAGGGCTCCCCCCAGCTTTGCATCCATCCAAAATTTATTAATCAATCTCTTTTTATTTTTCCTTCAAGATCAGCGATACTTTCATCGCGCACGGTACTTCTCGAAAGCAAGACCACGTGGCTGCGAGGATTGTTATATGAAGACCATTGAGGTCCAGAATCTATCCAAAACTTACCGGTCGGGCCTTAGACGGATTCCTACGCCTGTCCTTCGAGAAGTCAGCCTTGTCGTTCCCCAGGGTGTTATCTTCGGACTCATGGGTCCCAATGGTGCAGGGAAAACCACATTCATCAAATCTTTGCTTGATATTGTACGGCCAGACAGTGGAACGATTTCATTGCTCGGCAAATCCCCTGACAATCCCCTCGCTCGAAAAGACATCGGCTACCTTCCTGAGAAAATTCATTTCGTACCAGGGACGACTGCTTTATCCTTTCTGCGCGGTACAGCCCGCCTGCGTAAACTTCCCCTCAAAGATTCCGATCTATGCCATGGCCTTAAACGCCTGGGGCTTGAAGGAGTCGGCCCCAAGAAGGTTCAGACATTTTCGAAGGGCATGAAGCAACGTCTTGGCGTGGTAGCCGCTCTTCTTGGGCAGCCCAAGCTCCTGATTCTCGATGAACCAACCGATGGTATCGACCCTATCGGTCGTCAAAGCATCCGTCAGATCATCGACGAGGAAAATCAACGGGGCGCCACTGTCTTTTTAAATTCTCACCTCCTGGCAGAAACAGAAAAAATTTGTCAACGCGTGGGTGTGCTGGTTCAAGGGAAAATTGTTCTAGACGGAGCAATTGAAGACATCAGGCGAGAAAAAAATTCCTGGGAAATCCGCTTCGACTCTGTGCCCAATCATCAAGCACTTCTAGATCTCGGTTTTAAACCTCGAGACGAAGACGCGCATGCGTTTACCTACAACAACTCCGATATCGGTCACCTCAACCAAGCTCTCGACCGAGCACGGGCAACGGGAGCCTGCATCGTTTATCTCCAAGAACACCAGCGTGACCTTGAACAAGTCTTGATGTCACTGGTCGAGGAGAAACACACTTGAACGTCGTCAACGTGGCCATGGAGGTTCTTCGCGAAGCCTTAAACAGAAAATGGTTTCTGGGAATCGGATTGGGAATATCGGTTTTCTTAATTCTCCTATGGAATGTTCTTCAATTTGAAATCGTCGATGGTGCTCTGGCTGCAACTCAACTTTTTGGGGACATGATTGGTTCCAGTATTCAGTCTGCAGACGTTGCGCTGCGCCCGGTCTTTCGAGCCGCTTCCTATGTGATTTACTATGGAGTCTTACTCTTTGGCATCGCGGTCTGTGCTCCTCTGGCAACAACTTTGCTCGCACCTGGCCGCATCGATTACCTACTCGCTTTACCAATTGCTCGCTGGGAATTAATTCTCGGCTCCTACCTCGGGGTCTTGATTTTAACGATTGGCGGAACACTCTATGGAGCGGCAGGTTTTATGACAGTTTTAGGGCTCAAAACCGGGATCTGGTCCACCGGGATTTTAATTGCAACATCCCTCTCCTCCGTCACCTTCGCGTCGATCTACGCAGCAATGCTGACCACAGCTGTGTTCGTTCGCTACACACCCGTTATCATCATCTCCGGACTCACCGTGATGGTGGCCGGTATACTCGCAAGTCATGTCGAAAGTATTCAGATGGAAATAGAAACCATCTGGCTCCGCGATCTATTAGACGCTCTCAGCCATTTTATTCCGAGAGTTTCGAGGGTTTCTCAATACGCGGCGGATATCGCGGGAGAACTCCCCATCGATCCTGCTATGCTTTTGCGGTCTCTGTCTGGCATGGTCTTCTTTGGTTTGGCTATGCTTTGCCTTGGCTTGTGGCACTTTGAGCGAAAGGACTTTTAATGCAGTCACGAAGTAATCGCTGGCTTGTTCTGGGAGCCTTACTATTATGCATCGGTGCTTGGCTCATGAGTCAAGATGATGAAGTCATTGTGGGTCAAACGAATCAAATCGAATTCCCCAGATATCTCACTGAGAAAGAAGTTGAGCGGCTGGAGTCGAGGCGCATGCAGCCAGCCCAACTCCCTGAAAAAGATTTCGAAGATACAGATGATGGCGAACAGGAAGAGCCCCGTGATCCCCTTTTGCGTGCTTTTGGAGCAGGGGAAAATACATCTCTTATCGTCTTTGAAACCAATGCTATTCGCCACTCTGCCCTTGGAGAGGGGTTTCTCAATTGCCTTGGCGAGAATGCTCAAGAAGGTTTGTCTAAGATCCAAAATGAGCTGGGGATTAACCCGCTTGAAGATATTGACCGTATGGCGCTTGGCGATGAGACGGTGATGTTCTCTGGCCATTTCGACAATCTTCAATGGGAAGAGATATTTGAGAAAGAACCGGAGAGCTACGGCAACAGCGCATTGTTCTTTACCGAAAACACGGACGCAGGAGACCCCGATTACGCTGTAACTCAACGCATTGCATTGCGGAATAATGAACTGATCATTGTTGGAAAAAACCGAGAGGACCTCGAACAAACGATTGATACCCTTGAAGGTCGTCTACCGATGAATTCCATCCCACTGCGGGAATCCGACACCTACGGTGAAGCTTATGGGAATATGTCCACTGCAATGCTTGGTCGTCTCATCCCACCTGAGGCTGGAGAACTACGAGAGCAGATATTGAAGATTGTGAGCGGTATTAAACTAAACAGTAACGCAATGAGCGATGTTGCCATCTCTGCACAGCTTTCATCCGACGGCGATATTGAAGGCCTCAGCGATCTTGGTCGCTCGATGGGAGGCGCACTCAGCATGGCCCTTGCCGCGGCCAGGATTCAAGGTGATGACCAACTCGCTCAGCTATTGGAGTTTGCGAAAATTACCGACAACGAAGGAGAACTGGCGCTGGAGCTGGCACTTCCGGAGGCATACTTAAAGAAACACCTCGATAGAGCTTGCTCGGATATCCTAAACCCAGTGCAACCCGAAGACCTCTTGGATGACGACTACGACGAAGACGAATTTGACGAGACTGAAGAGGACGAAGACGAAGAACTCCGAGACTCAGAGGACCAAGGTCCTCCCGAAACCGACGATGAGTCTCCAGAAGAAGAAGTCGAATGGGTGCCCGCCGACTAGGCAGATGTAAACCGGCTAGGTCTCAGCGACCAAAATCGATATTACTGCCTGAATTTCGGTCACGTTTTTTATCTGGCGCTTTAAAGAGAATCGCTCCGCCGACAACAAGAATACAGCCAGGAATCCCAACACGCATCCCGATTTCCAGACCCCAGATGCCTCCGCAAATCACTGCAACCAGTATCACCAGCCCCAAACCGGCCAACATCTTTTTGTTCGGTCCTTCTCTCTTCGCAACACCCTCGCAGCATTTTTTGTATTTCTTACCGCTTCCACAAGGACAAAGTGCATTTCGTTCAATACTGGCCATCGTGGGTTCCTCCCGACTTTCATGTTCTCAACTAAACAGAGGGCACTTTAGCATGACTGCGACGCAATCCAAGCACCTCTCGATTCAAAGCTTAACTCGCGCTATAACTATAGCATCGCCACACAAGGAATTCACCCATGACCAACTCCTCTTGGCAACTCAAGCTGGAAAAACTCTTTAGATTACAGGGAGAATTTATCACGCGACGCCCCTGGGTGACGCTCCTCTTTAGCCTAGTCTGTATTGGTATAGCCACCGCTGAGGTCCCGAACATTAAATTCGACGGCAGCGTCAAAGGGTTTTTAAGCGCCGATCACCCCGCAGTGGTGAGTATTGACGAAAACGCTAAACACTTTGGCATTACCGATATGATCATCGTGGCCGTTGAGTCAGAGAACATTTTCACACCCGAGAACCTCGAAAAACTCCAGCAGCTCCACAACGCTTTACTTGAAGAAGTGAAGCATGTTGAGAGAGTGGACAGCATTCTCAACGCTCGAACCATTCGGGGCGAGCAAGACGAGCTCTTAGTCGAAGAGTTTCTGAATCCTATCCCGAGTTCACAAGCAGAGCTGGATGTTAAGAGAAAACAAGCCATCGAGCATCCCCTTTATCAAAACCTAGTGATCTCAAAGGACGCCAGACTTACAACTCTTTTAATAAAATCCAGCTTCAAACCCAACCAAGCCGGCATCGACAAAGCACTTACGAAGATATGTGAAGACATCACCGCAGTGGTTAAGCGGTTTCAGCAAGACGACTTCCGTATTTTGATCGGCGGTACTCCATCTTTGTCCAATAGCTTAAGGGCGACGATGAAACGAGAAATGCCCCGGTTTATGGGGGCTACATTGGTGGGCATCGCCATCTTCTTGTTCATTATGTTCCGCAGGACGTCCGGCGTTCTCATGCCTACGGTTACCCTGGTGTTTTCGGTTCTATGCACCCTGGGGATGATTTCTTGGAGCGGGCAGCCCCTGCAAATGCCCACCATGATTTTACCTAGCTTTCTGGTCGCCGTTGGCGTTGGTGACTCTGTGCATTTACTCGCCTACTTTTATCGCCGCTTCGATGAGACCAACGACAAAGGTGAAGCCGTCGTTTACGCCCTACACCACACAGGGCTCCCCATGCTTCTAACGACCTTAACCACCGCCGCGGGGCTACTTTCCTTTGCAGGCGCTCCCATTTTACCGGTCTCGAACCTTGGGGTTTTCTCAGCTCTTGGAATCATCGTGGCATTCTTACTAACGGTTGTTTTACTGCCGGCGCTGATTTGCCTCTTCCCCCTCAAAAGCCGAACGCGCCAAGCTCTTGCCTATAAACACGGTGGCGTCACCCGAGCCCTGAGATTTTTCAGCACCTTCGCCATCCAACGCGCGCCCTGGATAACAGCGTTCACACTTCTCTTGTTGATAACGGCCATAGGGTTTGCCTCACAGCTTGGCTTCTCCCATAACCCACTCAAGTGGCTTCCTGAGGATTACCCCATTCGGGCAGCCACCGAGACAATCGACCGAGTCATGGGTGGTTCAGTGTCCATCGACATCATCGTCGACAGCGGACAACCCGACGGCCTAAAAGAGCCCAAACTTCTCAACGCCATCGATCGGGCCATGAGCAAACTTGAGAAGTTTGAATCAGGAGCAATTAAGGTTTCAAAAGTTACTGGGCTTCCAATTCTCATGAAAGAGCTCCACCGTGCTCTTCATGACAACGACCCGAGTTTCTATCTGATACCCGAGACCCGTGCCTTGGTCGCTCAAGAACTCCTTCTCTTTGAGAATAGCGATTCGGACGATCTCGAAACGATGGTTGATTTCAATTATGAAAAGGCCCGAATTGCGATGATGATTCCGTGGACAGATTCGGTACTTTATACCGACTTTATCCAAACGGTAGAATCCACTTTTCGGGCTGAACTGGGCACCATGGCGAAAGTGGAAGTCAGCGGCGTCTTACCACTTTTGTCGCAAACACTTCATGCCGTAATTAGGACCACCGCAAAAAGTTATGCCATCGCCTTAAGCATCATTGCAGTGATGATGTGCTTACTTTTAAGCAGCATCCATTATGGGCTTCTAAGCATGATACCCAATCTTTTACCCATTACCCTCGTCATGGCCTGGATGTATATCGGTCAAATCCCCCTAGATCTTTTCACCATGCTGGTTGCCTCGGTGGCCATTGGGATCACAGTCGACGACACCATCCACTTTATGTACAACTTTGTGAGAGATTATCGGCGCCACGAAGACGTTGATGCAGCCATCCATAGGACGCTTCAACATGCCGGCCGGGCCATGCTGGTCACGACCATTGTGCTTTCTGTGGGCTTTATGACTTTCACGGCCTCAGAAATCCATAATCTCTCTAATTTTGGCAAACTGACGACCTTCACCATCGTTCTGGCGCTGGTAGCAGACTTTCTGGTGGCTCCAGCCCTCTTAAAAGTCACCCATCGCTCGAAGTGATAAGACGGCAAATACCCGTCAGGCTTGTGTGCAGCCAACGCCCGCAATAGATTGTATTGAGTTTACGGGGAGTTCATCCATGCGGAAGTTTATCGGTTTAGTTCTGGCCTCACACTTGGTCATCATCACCCAGGGCTGCGTCCTTAAATCCGACCACGAAGCTGTCTTGGCGGCTAAAGCCGATGTGGAGAATGAACTCACCGCAACGCAGGTCACCCTTAATACAACCCGAGATGCCATCGCCGAACTGGAATCCGAAGTTGGCGAACTCAAGTCTTTGTTTGACGGCGCACAAATTCAAAATGATGCGCTCTCCACCCAAATTGGCAATCTTGGCAGCCAGGTCACCAATGTAAAAAATAAACTCGGCACAACTCAGACCCGGGTTAACGAACTCTCCGCCCTCACTGAAAAAGACCGCAACTTACGCCTCGACGCCCACCAAATGCTCGCAGAGTTGACGGGCTCACTGACGGCAGTCCAAGAAAAGTTCGCAGCGCTTCAAACTCAATTCGAAGCTTCACAAGCCAGTCAGAGTAAAAAAGACAAGCGTCTCGCCGGCCTAGATCGCACCCGGGTTATCCTCGCCAAGCGTGTGGGCCAACTTCAAGCCGAGAATAAAAGTCTTAAAGAGCAAAAACTTGAAGCCATGAATCTTGCGAAACAATTGGCCACAGAAAAAAAACAAGCACTGGGCAAAGCGACAAGCTTAGATGGTGAAAAATCAGAAGCGATGCAGCGCTTCAACGCACTCGAAGAAAAGCACGAAAATTTAGCAAGTGAGAAAGAACGACTTGCTCAAGACCTCGCCATCTTGCAAGCCGACAAACAAGTGTTGGGTGACAAAAGTGAAGAGCTTAAAAGCGCCAACGCCATGCTTGCCGACGAGAAGCTGAAGGTTGAACAACGAGAAGAGGATGCGAAAAAACTGATTGCTCAGCTCGAGGAAGATATCACTGCCAAAAAGGTGAAGATTTCAAAACTCT
>JABJBS010000159.1 GCA_018668695.1 Deltaproteobacteria bacterium | reverse complement strand
TGTGGAGCAAGTCGTGGCATTCGTGAGGTTGTCACGTCCTTGGGACTATGAGGAACTTCTCGTGACTTATTTTGACGATAAGCAAAGTCTTTATGAGGTGCTAGGTTTAGGACCAAACGCCAATGATGAAGAAGTCATGAATGCTTACCGGCGAATTCTATCTGAAATCGAGACAGACTACCTTGCCCTTTATTCCATGGTTGATGATGCAGAGCTTGCAGGTCGCAGGCGCCGTGTTCAAATGGCCTTTGAAACCTTAAGTGATCCGGGCAAACGTGCCAATTACGATGGTGATGATGCGGGCTATCCCTCGTTAACAGTAAGTCCTCAGGCGTCGGTGACTCCCGATCGGGGTGTGGCCGTTGCCACAAGTGTTTCCACCGGAGACACATCTTTTTCACATACGGGTGAAGAAATAGACGAAGGTGAATTTCAGTCGGTTCAAGTTGAGCCTCGCTATCAGAGTCGCTTTGCGCCGCGAAAAACCGTTCGAACTGAGCCAAGTGCAGCGCCTCAGACGGAGCCGCGTCATCGTGCAGCCGAGCGCGCGTTGAATCAAACTATGACAACGCCGGAAAAGCCTACGCCTACTAAAGTGGTCTTGACCCCGGAAGTTTTGGCTGAGCTGACGGCAGATAAAGACATCAGCGGTGCCTTGCTTAAAACGCTGCGAGAGACAGCTGGTTTGTCTTTAGACGATATCGCCGCAACAACGAAGATTTCGAAACGCTATTTACGTGCGATAGAGGCCGACGATTACGCTACATTGCCTGCGAAGGTTTATACGCGAGGCTTTGTCACTCTTTATGCTCGAATGCTCGGTCTTGATGCTGAGCGTGTCGCTACAAGTTTCATCGAACTGATCGAGCGGGGCGGCGGCGGAGCGTAAGATGCGACTAACGTGCCTTAAGTGTGGGCAGCAAATAGAACTCTCTTCTTGGGAAGCCCGCCACGAGCCCTACACCTACTGTGTCTGTGCGACGGAGCACGTGATTCCTCATGTTTCGGGACCATCAACCTTTCCAAACGAACGTGCGGCGGTTGCAACGCGTACTCGGGCATTTCGTGCTGCGGGGATTGCCAAGAATACTGGACGGGTCGCTCTGAGCGTAAGCCTCGCTGGTTCTCTGCTTTTTCCGCTATCGCTTCTGGGAATTGGGATGGGGACTTTTGTTCATGCGGGGTTACCAGAACAGCTGCGTATCCACAGTGGATTCAGGCAGGCACTTGGAGCGATTATAACCGGCGTTCTTATTTTAGTCTTGCAGGTCTGGTTTTTGGTTGGATGGTTTGAAGACCGCTCGTCTTTGGAGACCGGTCTGATTCAAGAGATGGCTCGGGAGGAGTTGACGAAACTCCACCGGGTTCAGATGCGGTTCCTGGACGAACATGGGCGCTATGCCAACTTTTCAGAACTAGATTTCAACCCTATTTATGGGCGTTACACGATTTACCTCGGCCACAATGATTATGTCGGGGCGCGAGACGATAACGGCGAGATCGTTCACCCACTGCCATTTGATTATGTACCGGCGGTCCGAGCAGATTCTTTTCGCGCGGTGGCGGTGAATAATTTAGACGAAGATAGTGAACTCGACATTTGGGTGATTGAAGACAGTGGGCGCCTGGTCCATGAAGTCGACGATTTACAATTAACACCGTAGAGGACTTCTTGACCCGGGTACGTGCGGGAGAGTAATCTGTCATATGGCATCAATAACCAAACCCGAAAAAGCAGTTCGATTAGCAAGAGCGATTGCTTCCGATATCTCCTTGTACAACGAGGAACGAATCATTGAAGCTATCGAAAATGATACATTTTTTGAGGCCTTAGCTGACGAACTAGAAGAGGGGCGCTCACTCTATGTGAGCCGCGTGGACGAGAGTATTCGTGCTCAAACCAATTTCTATGAGCGAGCGGTCGTCGATATCATTCTAGGAACCAAAGGGCAGGTCAGCTCACCCATTTGGTAGCTCAACAATATGTCCAAACAATCTATTACGCTTCATGTTCCGCTAAGTTTGGCAGGAACACGTCTTGATGCTGCAGTCATGGAACTGCTTGCGGATTCAGAAGAGGGTACGTTGCCCAGTCAAGTCGTGACCGCGAGCCGTAACCGGGTGCGGCAATGGATTGAACAGGGTCAATTACTCGTGAATGATGCGGTTGTTAAGCCTGCCACCAAAACCAGAGGTGGCGAAACCATCACGTTGGTTGTGCCTGAGCCGGTGCCAACAAAGCTAACCCCCGAAGCAATGGATCTCGAAGTGCTCTTTGAAGACAGCGATCTTATTGTCGTCAACAAGAAACCCGATTTGGTGGTTCATCCTGGCGCAGGCCACGCTACAGGAACTTTGGTGCACGGATTGCTACATCACTGCAAAGACCTATCGGGAATCGGTGGTGAACTTCGTCCCGGAATTGTTCACCGTTTAGACCGTGGTACCAGCGGCTGTATGGTTGTCGCAAAAAACGACTTCGTTCACGAGCACCTGGCCAATCAATTTGCCGAGCGTGAAGTACATAAGAATTATTTGGCCCTCGTTATGGGTGTACCGATTCGAGCAAAAACCAAGATTGCCACTTTGCACGGCCGTCACCCCCGAGAGCGTAAAAAATTCAGCTCGAAGGTTAAAAAAGGCAAGGAAGCCGTTACACGGTACGAGGTGCTTGGTAGCCGGGATGGCATATCCTTGGTCTCGATTGTTCTCGAAACAGGGCGGACCCATCAAATCCGAGTTCATTTCACTGATATGAATCATCCGTTGATAGGTGATCCCCTTTATGGTGGTCGGCAGTGGTCTCGTATTAAGTCGAAAGAAGTTCGAGGCTTGGCTCAGCTACTTGAGCATCAAGCGCTGCATGCCTGGAAGCTGGTTTTCAAACATCCTAGAACTACTGAAGAAATAGCAGTTGAAGCTTCTCTTCCAGAACCGATGGCAAGCCTGCTACAATTAGTCCCAGGGCTTGTTTGATAGAGCCAGGGGCATTATGAAGCCCCTATTCTTAGTGATTTGCTAAAAATCGATTGATCTTGGGTCATTCTGAGCCGCTTAGGCGACAATACAAGGAGCCACACATGTTTGGATTGGGTACGGGCGAATTAGCGATGATTCTCGTGATCCTCTTTTTTGTCTTTGGAGCTAAGCGGTTACCAGCTCTTGGGAAGGCCTTAGGACAAGGTATGCGAGATTTTGGCCGTTCTCTGAAGGGGATGGACGAAGAGGAAGAGAAGTCGATTACCGACGAAGAATAGGCGTTTGGATCCCACAAGGATCAAAAAAGATGCCCAGCAGTGAAATACTTGTTGACGATAAAAGTTTAGGCCCCTATAAGGCCCCTCACCTCGGCGGCGCAAACAGCGCTCCCGGCTCTTTGAAAACTGAATAACAGACAAAATTTTTGTACGTGCGGGTCTATGAGCCGGTAAGAGCTCTAAATCTTACCAACCGAGTATAACGAAAGTTATCTCATTTCTTTTGAAGAATAGACCGGCAATTTAATGAAC
>JABJBS010000158.1 GCA_018668695.1 Deltaproteobacteria bacterium | reverse complement strand
TTTATTGATTACGAAACGATGGCTCATTTTAAGACAATTGAGAAGCGTTCGAAAATACGGCTTGAGCGAGAAAGCGTTGAGGGCTTTGAACTACAGGGCGAAAGACCAAATAAGATAAAAGGTCCCGGCCCCATCAAAGGCAAGCGTCCAAATAAAAAAGATAAACTTCGAGCAGAGAAGTATTTTGACAAGTCCTGATACAGATTCTCTAAGTTAACCGCTGCTTAATATAAGAATCGATGTTCATAACGAGCGCCAGCACAAACGCAAAGACCAGTCCAAAATGAAAATCAGAGGTATACTCTGGCGTCTCCCGAACTGAGTCGAGCGCTCCAGTGACTAAAAGCCAAAAACCAAAAAACGCAAACCAGCCGTAGATATAATTCTTGAACTTACCGTTGGCACTCTCCATCTCAGGATCGACATCTCCCAACCGGGATTTTTTAATTTTCCGGCTCAAAGGAAAAAACAGAAGCTCAAATAGAAATGAAGCCCCGAGCGCTACGCCGAGGTCAAAATAATTCTCCGGAGATATCCGAGCAGTTTCTTGTACAAGGTCAAACAGAACACCCGTTAGCACAATGAGTACGAAGTAAAACAAAGAGTCTCGCACAAGGCTTGCTGCACCCAATAGCTTCTGCATCATTTCCAAATTGCTGCTCATCATCCGCTCGGTTCCGTCGCTCTCTCAATTTTTGTCGTTTCATCAGCGTCCAGGCGCCATAGCAAATACACACTCAGGATTGAAGAGCATGGAGTCACCAAAAGTGAGCTAATCGTGCCATCTCATTGAGAAATTAAGTATTAATCGAGAATATCAACCCCGCCCCCTATACCAGTAGCCCCATCAAGCCGCACAAGGCAAACCGCACCCCGATTCACCACACTAGGTGCTAAATCTAAAATCAGTTATGCTCATAGAGCACCAAACCAGGGAGCGCTTACATGCGTATCGGTTTTTTCACACGGATGTTGCCTCATTTGAGCCGAACGATGACCAGCGGCTGGCAACCCCCAACTCCCAGTGAAGGTGCTCACCTGCCACCGAAAGATACCTTTACCCAGATAAAAACAGTCCCACCACGCATCCAGGCACAGACACCCTCCTTGCCCGAGCCTCAACCCAGTTTTTTGTCGAGGATGCTCGCGCACTCCGCCGCAACCAGCAACTTCCCCGATGCCATATCAGCTGATGACATCGAACTGCTGGAATCCCTTGGTCCCGCCGACACGCAACCAAGGCCATCCCTGCCTGGACTGCCGGCATCCCCCAAAGCGCCCAAGTTTAGCCTTCTAAAACCAGCCACAGACCCGGGCTGGATGAAACGCTTTATTTCTGCTGCCCAGCTCAGTAACTTCCCCGAAGCCATATCAGCTGATGACGTTGAACTCTTACAACAGTCCGAATCCATTGATGACCATTTTGATATTCCAGACTTCGCCATTAATCTTCTAAGGCATAAACATTCGCTTGGGGATAAAATTAAACTTGGCAGCAAATCGGCACTGGCATTGAAACTCGAGGAACAGATCCACCGACCCGCCGATAAAAGCGTCGCAAACGATATCTTCCGCAAAGAAACGACAGATTCCATACTGGAGTCGGGAAAAAAAGTTGTGTGGTCTGAAACCACGGGCCTTGCAGAAATTGGAAGCGGACAGGCGGGAACTATTCCCGTTGGAACCATCGGGAAATTGGGCGCGGGGTTTAAGGGTTCTGCCATGGTTCAATATCGAACTGTTCACCCAATCACCTATAAGCAAGGGCAAAATCCCGACTCTCTCCCACCTCAACAAGTGTTTCTACCAACGGCACCCGAGCAGCTGATAGGTCTCGCTCCCGGAGTTGAATTCGAGGTTACCGGCAAGGCCACAGTGACGGGACATGCAAGCGCAAGCGTGGGTCGCACCGCAGGAACCGGTCCTATTCGAGCATCAGCCAGGGCAAGCGTAGGAGGGTCGGTTCTTCACAGCGGTGAAGTTAGTCTCAATATGAAAATACTAGATTCAAGCGGCATCGTACAAGTATCGGTAAAAAAACAAGATGTCACAACCGAGAAGCTTACGGCCGACCTATTCGCTGGGCTAGAATCGAATTTGGGATTACCGAAAGTAGGCAATGGTGTACTCAGACATGTTATTCAAAACGAACTAACCCGCCCCATAGCTGCCACAATAAGAAACAACGCTTCAGTCTCGGCAGGAATAAACAAACAAAAAGAAAACGCCGGCACAGATCTGGTGAGCTACACAATCGACTTAACCAGCCCCAACGGTATGGAAGCGTGCAAATCAATTATGGGCTTGTCTACTGCAACGGCCCAAACATTGAGTGCAATTGAAGGCAGTGGTGTCTCATCCAAACGGCTCGATACAACCTCCAACCGAGATAGCTTTCGTGCACATGTATCCTTTGGGGGAACTAAATTACTCCTACACAAGACACTCCTCGAGGACAAAGAAGTGAGTTACACCGGCAACGGAAAAAGCCTCATTTACCGGGAGAACCAATTTCAAGAATCAACCAAGAATATAATCACAGGATCCAAGAGCGTAACCTGGGATTCAATATCCGTTGACCGACCTGGCCATGAAAAAGACACGACCTTTTTCAATATGAAGTTTTCCTCCGATAAACTCTTCACCTCTGAAAACGCCTTAAAACGATTTTTGGGTTTCAGTGATTTACTATCACCCACTTACAAAGGAGAAGTCGATGCCGATCTCCCCGAACTCTCAGTGATCGATAAACTGCTAACCAACAAAGACGACGCCAAAGTGAATGTTGATATTTACTTTACAGAAGAAGGAATACGCCGCATCGACCAGTCGGATGCCACACAAGCCCGCGCCGCTTATCTCAGGGTCGAAGAAACTCTACGCCCCAGCTCGAAAGGCCTACTTTCCCTAGAAGACAAAACGGTCATAGAAGCTGAAGAAATCGCAGCCCTCTATGCAGACGCATCGACCGAACGTTTTATCCCGGAGTCAGGAGCACAATTTGATATGGCTCGCCTAGAAACCCGATACAGCCATCTAACGGGTCGTGAGCTTTCGAAAGACTGCCCAACATTACTCGGGAGCCAGAACTTTTCGCATCATGTTGAACGCCTCCAAGGAGAGCACGGCCCCAAACAGTACAGGGAATTTTTCTCCGAACTTGGGCAGTCCACAGAGCTGGACTACATGCCCACTCTTTCTGCATTGGCTAGGCTTGCCGGAGACGAAGAAACTTTGGTTCACCAGCTTAGCCTTCGAGGTCCAAACCTAAACATCGACACAGTGAGCGAGGGAAAAATCGCCCACCCTGCCACCACCATCAGCAAATTGATGGAAGCTCAGAAATTAACATAGGAAAGTGCAGAAAGAGGTCAGGAAGAGTTGCCTGTCTGCCTACCCGCCCAAGCTAAATCCCGAATACCGCGCACCCGAAAGCGCCGCCATCTATCTTGACCAAGTTGCTAAGCCTCGAGCATCGAATTGGCTGAACGCGCTGCGACCGCAGGCTCTTGGAAGCGAACCTTGCCCGTGATTCCGGCCAAAGACGCGGCGGTAAATATAAAGCCTAAGAGCCTAGTTAACGGCAAATCCGTAGAATAAAGTGCCGTACATATACCCGTCCGGAATCCACTCAGCGTCTTCGATACTCACTCCTACAAGGTAGTTATCTTCATCTGTGACTAATATATTGTCCTGGTCCACCTCGTAGACTATGCCTTGGTTGGCGGGAGACCACCCTAAATTCCCGCCGAGTTCACCAAAGTCCAACATCACATACTGTGTAAAGTAGTAAGGCAAGCCATCGTTAACCCAATCCATACCGGCTCCATCGAATAGTTCCTCACTCGTCTCAGCCATCGCCGGAGTAATCGGTCCGGCACCCACTCCGAAGGTAGAAGACTTTAAGTGCTCAAGAAAAGAAAGCTCGTCTCCGTAGATGTTACTACAAGATGGCGATTGCTCCTTGAAAGTCTCAGAGCCGCTTACGGTCCAACCGGCCCATTTCCCGGGTCCAACAAAGCCTGGGTCTAAGGTAGCGGACCCTTCATCGAATTCAAAAGTAAGCCAACAAGCGTTCTCGAAATCACCGAGACCATCCCAGTCATCTTGGGTTAATATCATCTGAAAGTTGGAATTGATGGTCCCAGTTTCTCCCGCCAAAGGAGGACCAATCTCGTTTTGATTGATGACATTTAGAGCGCCGAAAGCATAAACAGCGGTGATACCAAAATCAGGTTCCGGGTCAGTATTTGGATCGGTATCCGGGTCGGTATCCGGGTCAGTGTCCGGGTCAGTATCTGGGTCAGTATCTGGGTCAGTATCTGGGTCAGTATCCGGGTCAGTATCTGGGTCAGTATCCGGGTCGGTGTCCGGGTCGGTAACGGGATCGGTATTTGTATCACCGGAGCTGGTATCGCTGCCTGTCTGATCCGTGTTCTCTTCAATCTCTGGGCACCGATCAACACCAGAACAACCGAGGAATATCGGCAAAATCATCACACAAAAAACATTGCTAAGTACTCTTAAATACATCGGCACTCCCCTGCTTGGTTCACCGACACTAACCCAGGCAGCTCGGGCAGGCAAAGGTAGAGAAAATAGGCCTCTACCCATCATTGATGATGGGACACTTCAACATCCGGGAACGGTGATGGTCCCGACAAGAACACTTCGGCGTCTAAGCTTCCAAGGAGTGTATGCTGAAAAAATGCCAAGACGTAATCACGTGCAATGGTCCTGGCGAGTACATTATCGATGTAGGTCACTTCGTCAAAAGGATTCGTTTGACGCGTAGCTTGCCCGCATCCTGGTTCAAACATCTCCACCAATCCGCAAATCTCAGAAAAGGACCAATGGCCGGCATCGGTGACTTCCACCTTCCACGCTGGCGCTGGATGATTGTCGTAATTTTGGCGAAGCAAGAAGTTACCAACTTCAGTGATACTGTTGTCTTCGGTGGCCACGAGATAAAGCAGTGGCCGCGTTAAACTCGCCACACTCACCCCAGGAATCATAGGGTTCTCAATTGGCGCCGCTATCGCTACACCAGCCTTCACCCGGCTATCGTCCTGAAGAACACGCCCCGTAGTCACTGCGCCATAGCTATGACCAAACATCCCAATACGAGACTCGTCAAATTCTAATTCGGAAACTGCGCCAGTGGTTCCACTCAAAAGAGAATCGAGCACCGCGCGAATATC